>JBAXRC010000049.1:0-9323 GCA_037131415.1 bacterium
CCCTTCAATAATCTGGCTGCGGATCACGGCGGTTGAAAACTTTGGATTCCAGGCCTGCCAATCATTCCCGCCTTTTTGAAATTTCGCCTGGGTTACATAATACCACGTGTAGACAGGATTATTCCCCTTGGGATCCTTATTCCAACTACACTCAACCGTCTCCAGATACTTCAATCCGCTCCGGACCTCCGCCGTCTCAGGCTTGCCCAGCAGCTGGAGAGCAAGCACGCCTGCCCCGGTCATGCTCGGTCCGCCACCGGGTCCCATTTCGCCGGGACTGTAGTAAAAAAGGTTCTTAGCGGGATCAAACGCCGAGGTTCGCAGGAAGGTCGTGGCCTTTCGAATGGCTTCCTCAAGCTTTTCATTCGTGCACCCGGCCATCTTGGCGGCCTTCATAGCCTGGAACTGCCAACCGGCCACCGACAAATCCCATCGCGCGTCCTTTTTAAAGCCGTAGTCATAGCCACCGCCCGCCTGCTGGCCGTCGATCATGAACTGGACTCCCTTGTCCATGGCGTCCTTGAGCGCCATGATCTTGGTCAGGCCGAAAGCCTCGCTGATGGCATAGGTACAGATACCGTGCTGGTAGGAACCGTGCATATCCCCCCCCGACATCCAGCTCCCGTTGGAAGCCTGTTGCGCCACGAGATATTTCATCGCCTTCTCCACCGTCTGGCCGAACTCCACCGATGCAGGGGTTTCACCATGGGCTAAAAAGCATAACAAGGCCAGGCCAGCCAACGCAGGAGGAGCCAGCCCCTCCGTCTTGGTCCATGAGCCATCGGGATCCTGTTTTTCCTTAAGCCAACGCAAGGCGCGCATCACCGCCTCCTCACCGCGTTTCGAACCGCCGTAGGCGCTCAGTCCGCCCTTCCGGCCAGCCGCCGTACGGGTGGAATAAAGCCCCTTCATCACCAAGGGACTCTTGGCCATCGCCACCTCAAATCCCGCCGCCAGCGAGGGATCCCCGCTCCCAATCCCGACGCCATCGGCATTGCCCAGGCCAGTTCCGGGCGCATCCGCCGGAACGTCCATCGTGCTCGGGGTCATATCGGAGGGATTGTCCGTCACCACCTCATCCTCCTTGACGGGCTCGATCTTCTCCAACTCCTTCTTGACCACCTCTTCAACCTTGTCCAGGGTCGCGTCCTTGGTCTCCATCATCGTGACTTCCACGGTCGGCGCCGACTCGGAACTCGGCGAGGCGGCATAAACCACAACCAGGATGACCGCGATCACATGAAACACAACGGACCCAACGGGTCCCCAGATGTGCTGTTTGACAAGCCGTTTCAGTTCTTCAACATCTATATTCATGGTAACCCCGAAAATGTTCTCTAACCTTCAAACCATACCTCGTGTCGTATTACCTTTACCACGCAATCCATTACAAAAAATCATTGCCCGCCGGAACTCACGACCGACAGGTTCGTCAACCCCGTTTTTGCGCAGGCATCCAGCAACTCCACCAGTCGCCCATGCGGAGAATCTTTAAGGCACTGTATAAGAACGGTTTGCGACTTATCAAGCGCCGCTAATTTTCCCAGTTTGACGACGATCTGATCCAATTCACACCGGGTTTCGTTCACCGTATAGCCATCCGCAAATACTGCCACCCGGACCCCCGGTGGCCTGACGTACTCGTCCCCGGGGGTTGCGGCTGGCCGGAACACGTCCAGACTCGCCATCACATCCACCGGATGCGTCGTGATGATGAAGAAGGCCAGCAACTGGAAGGCCACATCGATCATCGCGGTAAGATTCAATTCACCCGCATGGAAACTATTCAGTCGTCGCTTCCTAGCCATGGGAACCTCCTCTTCGGGATCCACCCGCCATTCTTTGTTTATGCCCCGCCGGAGCTCACCACCGACAGGTTCGTCAGCCTCAGTTTGGCGCAGATATCCAACAACTCGATCAGCTTTCCGTGCGGAGAGGCATTCAGGCACTGGATCAGGACGGTTTGCGTCTTGTCCAGTTCCGCCAGCCTACCCAGCAGAGTCGTCAACTGCTTGCTGTCGACACCCCGGTCATTGATCGTGAAGCCATCCGGAAACACCGTCACCCGGATGATCTTCGCAGGCGACTGTTCCTGAGACTGCTTCTCCGGCGACGGCCGGAACACATCCAGGTTGGTCACCACATCCACTGGTTTGGTTGTAATGATAAAGAAGGCCAGCAACTGGAAGGCCACGTCAATCATGGCCGTCAAGTTCAACTCACCCGCGATTGTATGACTTCTTCTTCGTTTTCGAGCCATAGCTCAACCTGATCTTTCCTTGAGCGCTGTGAATTTGATCTTCCAGATCCCGGCAGCCGTGCAGGCATCCATAACCTTCTTGACCGACTCATGCTTCGTCTGGGTATCCGCACGGATCAGGACGGGGACATCATATCCGGCCGAATCCGCCCGGGCCTTCTTCAGGATCGCTGTTAGCAATCCTGAAGAAAGAGGCGTCTTGCAGATCATGATGGTCCCCTTGTCATCAACATCCACCGCAACCTGGCGTGGATCCTTCTTGTCGTCCACCAGCCCGTTCGGGGCCATGGCCAACTTGATGCGGTCATCATACGCCTTGTCCTGCATATTCACCGTCGCCACGAAGAAAATGATCAACTGGAATACCACGTCGATCATCGCGGTCAGGTTGCCGGACAGATATTCTTCTTCCCGTTGTTTACGCATAGGAGAAACTCCTGTTGCTTACTCCGAGACAACTTCGACATTGCGCAGGGACTTGATGAGGTCCAGCGTCAGCGCTTCCATGCGCAGGATGCAGTTCATGGCGCGGTTCTTGAAGAAATAGAAGAAGATGGTCGCCGGCACCGCGGTTCCAAGACCCACCGCCGTGGCCCACAACCCGTGCGAAATGCTCAAGGCGAGCATGGACTGCTGGGCGGCGCCCGCCGCCTGCGTTCCCAGGGTTGCAAACGCCGCGATCATACCTTGCACGGTACCGATCAGCCCCAGCATCGGGGTCGTATTGGAGATAACACTCAGATAGGTCACGCGGCTGAGCAGGGACTCCGTCTCAAGATCGGCGGCGACGCCAATGGCGTCCTGAACCACCTCATAACCTTCCTCAACCTGGGCAAACCCGGCCTTGAGAATGTTGGAGAGCGGTCCCGGAGTGCTGTCGCAGTACTGGATCGCCTTCAGCAGGTCACCCTGCTCCATGGCAGTGCGGACATTGCTGATTACATGCGCCGGCATGATTTTGGCATCCTTGATGTTCATGAAGGAATCCACAATCAAGGCCACACTGATAATCGAGCAGACGATCAGGGCTATCCAAATCAGGATCCCGAAAAAGCCACCGCCCAGGATGATCTTTATCAAACCCCCTTCATGCTTGGTAGCCGTCACCTCGCCCTCGGTCACCTCGAGCGCGCCTGCTGCCGCAGGTGCCGCCACTGATGCCGCTGCCGCCGGCGCCTTGTCCTGCGCCTTGGCCCAATGAGCCGTCATCAACACTGTGAACACCGCCACCACCAAACCCAACCATGCCATTTTTTTCATCGACCTGTTCTCCTTGCTCCGTTTATTCCCGCTTAAACCCCGCCCAGTTTCCTCGCCTGGACACTCTCAGGGTATTGTGACATCAACTTCTTCCTCAAATCATCCTCCCGCGGGTGCTTCATCTCGCGCAGCAGATCCGCCGCCTTCGAGAGCGCCTCGGGCTGTGCCTCGCGAACCTCATCATAGAGAATCACGCACCGCAGGTAGTCCAGCACCGCATCCTCGCGCCTTCCTTCGGCCTTGGCCATATCCCCGCGCTTAATCACCGCCAGCGCCGCCAGGCTCTTGGACTCTCCGGTGATCGCGTCGCTGAGGGATTTCTTGAGGATTGCCAACCGCTGCGCGCCCATCAACGCGGTCCAATAGGTGACATACTGCGCCTCGGTCAGCTGGTTTTTCGGCGTGTTGTCGATCAACTCACCCATCTTGTCGGCCGCCGTCTTGAAATCGCCCTTGGCGAAATAGGCCGTGGCAAGCAATTCACGGGCTTTACCGTCCCAGTCCAGCCGCTTGTACCGGGTCGCCACATCATCCAGAATCGGAATGGCCACATCATACTGCTTGGCTGCCATCGCCTTGGCCGCCTTGTCAAACTCCGCCGGCTTGGCGATATCCAGCGATTCCACCTCATCGGCGGCAACCGGAATGATCGAGCCATCCGCCCCCTCGACCTGGTATTCCTGGCGCGTTTCAAACCATTTGATCCGGACCCCGGCCAACTCCTCGCCTGAGATCTTTTTCAACTTGTCCACCGCCAGAGCGGTCGCCCCGGTCCCCATCAGGAGTCCCGCCATCACGGCCAGAATGATCACATTATTGCGGTTCATGATACGTTGATCCTTATTTGCTTCCCGATGCCAGCTTGGACTTGGCCTCATCGCGACCCGCGCGCGCCTTGGCGACAAACTGCCCCTGCGGGAACTGCTTCAAATAGGTTTCGCATGCCTCCAGCATGTCGTTATACCGTCCGGTTTCCCGGAAAAGAACCAGGCTCCTGTCAAACGCCTGCTCGACATGAGGGCGCGCCTTGATATTCGAGGGATCAAAGAAAAGGAGGATGCGCTGGTAGGACGCGAGCGCCCCCAGCTTGTCGCCCATCAGAACCTGGATGGCCGCCATTTCGACATCCGCCCGGGCCATCATCTCAAGATCATCCTTCGCGTACTGGCGAACCTTGCTCATGGCGCGGTACGCCTTGTCGAACAGCTGCTTGGACTTCTGGGCATCCACCTCTTTCTTTGCCACTTCCGCGTAGGACCGGCTCAAGCACAGGTTCACGGCGACCATATAGCTCGACTTGGGGAATTTGGTGAGGAAATCCTCAAGGACCTTGACCGCCTCCGCATTCTCGCCCATCCCGGACAGGGATTTTCCGAGTCCCAGCGTCGCCGCCTGCCAGAAGGGCACCTCCTTGGTCTTCTGGGCCTCGGCATACAACTGGCGCGCCACATCATATTGCTTCACCTCGAGCAGGACGCCACCTGCCTGAAGGAACTGGGAGGGCTTAAACAGGGCCGGCGTCTTCAACATGTCGGCATACACCATCACAGCCTGGTCTTTCAGTCCCATATCCATGAGCGTCGCCGCCCGGACCGCCACAATATTCTTGGCCTGCTGACTGTCGGGATATTCCTTTGCCAACCGCTCAAACATTGTTCCCGCCTCTTTCGGCTTGTTCAGCAGGGAATACAGCACGCCGGCCGCTCCCAGCGCCGTGGGCGCCTGCTCGGATTTTGGAAATTCCTTGAGGAACGCCTCGTATCCCTCAATCGCCTTGGCTTGATACAAGGGAAGCTGGGCTGCGGGCTCCTTCAGGCGGGAATAGCAGGCCGCCTTGGAATAAAGGGCCGTCTCCTCAATCTTCTTCATCCGGGCGACATCCTCCGGAGTGCCGGCGGAGAACTTGACCCCTTCATCCTTAACAATCCGGATCAGGCGCGCATACTCATTCAGGGCGGGAACCACCATCCCGGTGGAACGGTACGCGTCCGCCAGCCTCAGGCGCACATGGAGCTGCTCCGTACCGACCGACAACTGGGCCATATAGTTCGTCAGGACCGGGATCGCGTTCGTGTAGTCACCCAGGGTCGCCAGGCAATAGGCCATCCGGCTCAGCGCATCGGGATAGATCCGGTCATTGGGATAGGAATCCGCCACCGCCTTGAAGTTCTTCAGGGCCGCCACGGTATTCGTGACCCGCAGGGCATTCTCACCCTGGCGGAACAGGATCACCGGCGCCTTGGAGTGGTTCGGGTAGTTTGCATAATACAGGCTGTAGACGACATCTGACTTCAGCCAGGCCTGGCGCTCATCATAGGCCGAGGCCACCGCCAGCAGGGCGTTTCCGCCCGACTCGTACTGGTTGGTGGTCTGGCAGTACCGCTCGGCCAGGAATTCCGTCATCGCCCTGGCATAGGGCTCATCCTTGAGCTCGATATAGCACCGGGCCAGCTCACTGACCGCCCAGGGCGCGTTCGAGAACTGGTCGGAAATATTCAGGATATCCACATACCGTTCGGCCGCGGTCTTGAAAACATTATTCTGAAAGAGGAGCCGGGCCTCCTTCACCTGCTCGCTGACCAGCTGGTCGGCATTCTGCTTCGCCGGCGCCTTGACTTTGATGCCGAATTCCTTCGCCAGCGTGTCCACAATCCCATCCCCGCGGCGGCGGGACTCGGGCGCCCAGGAGCTGCCGGGATACTTCTGGGCCACGGTCCAGAACTGCGAGATGGCCTTCACCAGCAAGTCGGCGCTCTCCTTCTGCTTCAGCTTGTCCTTGTTGCCGATCAGGGCGCGCCCATCCTCCTCGAACAACGTTCCCAGCAGGAACTTGCACTCAGCCATCGGGCTGAGTTTCATGTTCTCCTTGGCCTCTTTCAGCATCGCGTCCACTTCCGCGAGCATGGGCAGGTAATCCATGATGGTCTTGCGGGCCCCCGCCAAGTCCCCGTTCGCCATCTTGAGGTGCGCCAGGATCACGACCGTCTTGGCGAACCAGAGGTCATTTCCGCCATATTGAACCTTGTTGCACAGAGCGGCAGCCTCATCGAGCACCTTCTTTTGGGCTGGCACATTCGTGGTCATGGTGGGAAGACCGGCCACGCGGACACAAAGCTCGGCCATCTCGGTTTGCACGCGCCGCTCGATTTCCCTTGAATTCAGCGGACAGGTCATCACCCGGCGGTAGGCATCCAAGGCGCCATCCAGGTCGCCGCTCAACATCAGCATCTGGGAGAACTTGTAGGCCGACTCGCCGTAAAGCCGGGCGATCTCCGCGGGCGGCCCCTTCGGAAACTGGTTGAAGAAGGATTCATACGTGCGCTGGGCCTCCTTCATCTTGCCCCAGGCATAATACTGGTCGCCCAGCGAAAGCTGCACCACCATCGTCTCGGCCGCCCCCACCGGCATTCCCTTCAGGAGCGCCTCGGCTTCCTCGAATTTCCCGCGGGAGGTCAGCACCTCCACGCGAACCCTGGCGCTCTGGGCCTTCGCGGCGGGATACTTGACCAGAAGCTTGTCAACGGCCCGCTGGGCGTAGTCGGGAAACCGCAACTGAACCAGACCGGAGGCGAACTTGAGCTCCTCCTGGATTTCGTCCTGCTCGGTGGCGGCCACAGGTCGGGCTAATGCCACCAACACAAGCGCTCCCGCATAAAGTCGGCATAGTGAACGCGGCCTCATGATGTCATGCATCTTCGTCACCATTCTTTTTCCTTCATTAACAAGCAGGAGGGGTCAAGTCAGGGCGACCCACCAGCAATAAGTCGTAAAGAGTACACTCTTTCATCACATCATTTCAACCTTTGAATTGCGATTGAGTCACCGCCCTCCTTCATTTAGTATTCCCGCGTGAATGAGAAATATTACAAAGAATATTCTGCCCCATGAAATACCGTTGCCCCCATTGCAAGGAACTGTTTGAGGTCTTTCAGAAGTCGCAATGCCCGACTTGCGGCAAAAAGCTCCGAAACCCTGAGAAGTGGCGCCCCCCCCAGGGGCAGCCCTCGGGCAGACGGGCGGCCATCCAGGAGCGGATTCCTCATTCCAGCGCCATCCGCCTTCCCCTCTGGATGGTCTTCATGAACCGTCCAAGATTCCTGGTATGGGTCCTGGGCGGCTGCATCCTGACCGTCGGATTCGCGATGACGTATAAGATCAAGCCGTCAAAACCCTATGCCCCACCCACGCGGATCGAGCAGACCCGGAGGGAACTGATGGTGATCCGGACCGCCCTGGAATGGTTCCGCACCCATTGCAAACGCTATCCAACCACCGAGGAAGGCCTGAAGGCACTGGTCCGCGATCCCGGCGTTGCGGGCTGGCGGGGATTTTACATCGAGACGCTGCCACCGGATATCTGGGGACGCCCCTTCCAGTACTACACCACCAACGACACCCTCCGGCTGTTCTGCCTGGGACTGGACGGGCAGGCCGGAACACAGGATGACATCGAGTCGCCCCCGCCGGATTACAAGGCGCTGATGAAGCGGCTCGCCAAGGACGCGCCATCCGGAAAAAGGTAGGATCCAGCCTGGATCAGGGCGTCTTCGTGGGGGGCGTCGCGGGCGCGGCCGGAACCACGGGGGCCGCCACCGACTTTGACATTATCGCCGCGGAGGCCTTGGCGGAAAACTCATTGCCGGGATAGTCCTTGACCAGCTTTTTCCTGAAATCCATCCCGCGCGGGTCCCGCGCCTTGTCCATCAGGTCAGCCGCCTTGAACAAGGCCTCCGGCTGAAGCGCCTTGAAGTCCGAACCCAGGATCGTCACCTTCAGGAAATCCGACAAAGCCTCTTCCTCGTCACCGTTCTTGAGAAACAGGTTGCCCCGCATGAGATAGGCAGTGCAGGCGGCCTCCAACGACCCCGAGCCCACCGCCTTGGTCAATTCAGACTGCAACTTGTTTTTTGACCCGGACGCCAGCAGGGCCTTCCAGTACATCACCAGGAGGGGGGCCGGCACCTTGTCACGCGACCCGGACGCAAAGACGACATCCATGGCGATAATGCCCTTCTTCGCATCATTGGTCTCCAGATACGACTGGGCCAGAAGCTTGCCCGCCTCCGCATCCCAGTTCAGCCTGTGGTATTTCTTCATGATGGCCTCAAGCCGGGGAATCGCCTGCCCGAAAAGGCGCGATTTCACCATGGAGGCCGCCGCATCGAATTCCGCAGGCTTGTCAATATCCAGAAGCGCAACCTGGGCGAGGGCAACAGGGAGCTGGCCATCCGCCGTAGTGACCACGTACTCCTGGGTCGCCTCACGCCATTCGACCAATCCTTTCAGGGTCCGGTTATTCTTGAGAGTCACAGTACTCGCGCGGGCCGACCCCGACAGGACACCCGCCACCATCAACCCCGCCACGGTCAGGATTATTCTGCCTGTCATGCTCATGCCTGCTCTCCTTTTGCCACGCTTTCAGCACCCTTGCCCTTTTCCTGCCCTTTCCGGCTATGCCCCTTTGAGCGGGCCATCTGAACCCGGGCCGCCGCCCCTGCCGGAACCGCCATGCGTCCGTCCGAAAACTCGATCACGTGCCCCTTCTCCACCAGCCACTGCAACTGCCGCTTCAGCTCTATTTCCTTGCCTGAAACCGTCTCAGTCGCAACCGGGGCAGGAGTTTCTGCACCTTCAACCGGAGCCGGACTCGTCGGCGGAGCCAGGTGGGCCAACATCTCGGCGCGAATGCATCCGGGTTTGCCGGAAATGAAATCGAGGATCTCGCGGATCACCTCCACGGCATGCGCAGGATCAATGGCATTCGGAGCCACCGCGGTCACAAACGTATGGCCGCCCGCAGCCT
>JBAXRC010000050.1:0-9245 GCA_037131415.1 bacterium
GACCACTAGCGTGTTTGACTTTGCCGAGTCCGTCGACATGTCAATGCCCGGGCGGCTACATGTCGGTACAATTGCGTTGCTGAGTGGGTTCATCATTGTAGGTGTAGTTGCGCTGATCTGGGCGCTGTCGACGCGCCGGGGGTTGCGACTGCGAGTCGCTGGGTCGAACCCGGAGTACGCCAAGTCGCTGGGGATCAACGTTTCAGCCAATGTTGTTATAGGTCTCGCCATTACAAATGCTTTATCAGCATTTTCCGGTCTGCTGCTCGCCATGCACCAGGGATTTACTGATATTGGCATGGGGCAAGGGGTTCTGATTCTAGCGCTAGCGGCCATGACCATCGGCGAGCGTCTTCTTCCCGAAAAAAGCCTGCCATTTCATGCCTTCGTTTTGCTCGCCGCGATTCTCGGCAGTATCGTGTATCAGGTGGTTGTGGCCTTTGCCGTGCGTGCTGGACTCGCACCAACTGACTTAAAACTTGCAACAGCGATCATGGTTCTTGCGGTGGTGGCCTTCCGTGTCTCACGCAACGGAGAGATCTTCGAGGGGGGCAGCCAATGACAGCCCCAGAGGCATCTATTGAGGTGCGCAACCTGGCGATTGTCTTTTCGCGATGGGGGCAGGAAGTTCGTGCGTTGGATGGACTGGAGCTCTCTGTGCCCGCCGGACAATGGCTCATGCTTGTTGGCCACAATGGGTCTGGTAAATCCACATTACTGAAGGCGCTCACCGGACGCATAGCGCCAGACTTGGGTTCAATACAGATAGCAGGTCAGAACATTGCCACGCTGAAGACATCGCGGATAGCAGATCATGTTTTTCTCGTGCATCAGGATCCTCTTCTTGGAACCGCGCCTAAACTTACACTCTTTGAGAATCTAATGGTTGCAGACCATGAAGTGCAGGTAGGACATATCCGCAAACGAGCCCTCGTGGCAAAATATGAGGAACTTCTCCGGCCCCTTGGATTGGAGACGCGCTTGAAACAACTCGCGCAATCGTTTTCCGGTGGCGAGCGGCAACTGCTGGCGCTGCTGATCGCGCGACTGCGCCCCGCCCCAATCATGATGTTAGATGAGCCGCTTGCGGCACTTGATCCGGGAAAGGCCGAACTGTGCCTCGGACTCATACGCGACCTTTCGCAATCCGGAAAGACTGTGATACAAGTAACCCACGATCCAACTCTGGCCCTTTCGGGAGGCGATCGGACCGTCTTGCTCCGTAAGGGGAAAGTGGTGTATGACATGAGCAGTGCGTCAAGGGATCTTGCAGCGCTTAGTGGCATGTGGTCCGCAGAGACGGACTAGGACTGTAGAAACGTGGAACCTGATAATCGGCGGGGAAATGACTCCTGAAGAAAAATACCGTTTGACTCTAATCAGCGACTCCATAAGAGGTGTCAATTATCACCTGCCCGACCCCGAGATACTGCTGTTTCCCTTCCTCGACAACCTTCTGCTGTTGCACCAGAAGCCTATTCTCTTTGCTTTTTGGGACGGAAAGAGACGTGTGTACGACACTCTTCAAGACCCGGACTTCCTTCGTCGATATGATGTAAAGTGGGAGTACGACTCCGATTACTGTCTCCCGATCGGTAGGTCACGCTATCGGATGTCCCTCCACGACTTTCGTGAGACAAAAGCCATTGGTCGAAAGATGCGCTTGGCAATCGATAAGAATGCCACAAAACTGACGGCACCCCTTCTGAATAGCGAAGACTCTAAATTAGTCCTGCCAGAGGTTTTGCTGGACTCTGTTGGCGAGGCTGTCATGCGTCGCGCGCAGGCGACGTCAGCGAAGGATGAATTGAGCAAAACAGAGCACAGCCGCGTCCCGCGTGATATCAACTATGATAAAGTGCTGGAGCTTCTTGAGCCAATGCGTGAAGTCCTCCGCACTGTCTTCGCAGACTCGTGTGAAAGCAAAGCGTTGCGTGTACCGCGGAACGGTCTCGTCTATCCCAACATATTTACTGTCGTTCGGACCGTCCCTCGAAAGTTGAGGCGTCGAGAGGTCTTTGCCTATACGGCCGGGCTTCTTTTGCTGCCGCAAATGCGCGAGAGTATCCGCGAGTGGTGTACGCCAGAACGATTACGTAGTGGGCAGTGTTGTCATGGTCGATGTCCTCTGAACACCGAAGATGCTGAAACATGTACGGCCCTCCTCGAGCGTCCATTAGGGCAGCAGTCACGGTCTGTTTCCGATCTCGTCTTCTCATCTGGTATTGTCGACTTTGGGCGACAGGCAGGGGGGGTGTGTTGGGATACGTCAGATTCAGGCGACGACGATGACAGTAGAAGGCGCCTGGTCGAGCGTTGTCTGTACCCTTCGGGGCGCAACCTATTCTACATCCCACTGCATGTCAGCGGGACTCCGTGGCTCGCTGTATTCACGTTTCCGCCGTTGGATGAAAGTGAATCGTGGCATCATAACTATAGTTTCTACCGCGACCTGATGCACAAATCAGCGGAGCTCATCCGTGTTAAAGCTCACGAAGTTTACAACGACCTGGTAGCGCGTACGGTTGTACGCCACATGAAAGCGTGGGTTACACCAAGCGCCAATGTTATCGCCAACGTGAACACGGAGTTGCGGTCCGTGGCGTAGGTTTACCCTTTTCCACTTGTCGAAATGGAAAGCGATCCTTGCGGCGAGGCAAAACTCCATGTCCCGGGAAGAGGAACCTTTGGACTAAACATTGTAGCGAACCCATTCTTCACTCATGACGTTTCTTGGAAACTCGGTGATAAAGCAGCGATCTATAGGCGCTGCGCGGAAGCGCTGCGGGATTTTTCTCACACGGAGCGACAGATCGAAATCAACGCGACGGCACAATCATCGCATCTTGTGAAGAATCCCCTTCGGGTGCTGGCTAGCATCGTAGCTGTGGAGGGCCCTGGGCGTGATGCTTGTATGAAGAGGCAAGTCGGTAAGATATTGAGCTTGCACAGTACTGCGTCTGCACTCGCAAGCGAGAAGAACCGTGACGGATTGTTACGTGAGCATCGCAGCGTGGTCTCTGTTCCGGACCTGTGCAAACGTATTGGTTCGGAGTTGCGCGCGGCGATTTCCTTTGGTTCGGAACGGAGTGTGTCAGGGAATAGGGCAAAACTATTGCGGCAAACGGACTCAAGGAGTGGAATCAAACTGAACCACACCGAACTGTCAACACTTCGCTCCGAGAGGGTCGCGTATTTCGAACCCCAGGTGACCGCATTGCTTGATGGTTTGCTCATGAACGCAGTTGATAACGCAGGTGAAGACGATCGCATCATTGAAGTACATCTTCGACCGTGGAAGACGGAAGACGGTCGAATAATGATGCGACTGCAATTCAGAAATACGACCGATGAATGTTCTGCAGATCTCACTAAACTGTGCGTTCGTCTCAATTCACCGGGCCCCGACATGGTGGGTGTGTCTGAATTACATTGGATGGCAGAACTGTTCTGGAACTCGATCTCTCCCAGGGAGCGTATTTGGTGGAAATGGGAGGATGTGGCTGAGCGACGATGGATATGGGCGACAGCTCTTGTGGCGGAGGTAGTGCAATGAAACTTCGGTTACTGTTTTTGGATGATCAGATCGAGTCACTCCACGAGTGCATCCTTCGAGTGTTTGGACCATTCCTCGTCAAGGGTGCTGCTATTCCTCAACTAAGCGGGGGGCGTTCGAAGCCGTTTCAAGTCAAGCGATTCGGAAATGATCGACTGTCCATCGAAATCACCTCGAACAAAGCCCCCAATCGTCCGGACGCAGTCATTGCGCAAGTTCAGCGGGAATATGCGGAACTTCCTTTTGATATCGTGTTCATAGATGATAATTGGGGCGCCCATGGTAGTGCTGCTGGGCAGCAAGAGATACTCCCCGCACTTCTAAAACTTGTCAGTGATGCGACTCACGAACTACCAGTCTTCGTGTTGTTTACCCAACATTGGAGCCAAACGGAGCGTGTCACCGAGTTCTGTAAACTTATGGATATGCACCCTGAACATCAAAACCGGATGACGGGATTGTCCAAGGATGATGCATCAGGTTTCCTGCTTCTTGTTCAACGGGCTGTGAGTGCTCGAAGGGGCGTCGACGAACGGGAGAGACTCAAAGGCGAGAACTCAAGGTTGCTGCGCAGGCTTGCGAACGACCTCCGACCGAACAATATGATTGGCGCGTCAGAGGTCATGCGTGAAGTTTATGAGACAATTAATTGGGTAAGCAAATCCCGCGCCAGTGTTCTCATCACCGGGGAGAGTGGCACAGGGAAGGAGCTGGTCGCCAAGGCCATCCATGCTCAGAGTTGCCTTGCCCAAAAACCTTTTGTTGCTGTCAATAGCGGAGCCATGCCGGAACAGCTCCTTGAGAGCGAGCTCTTCGGTCATGTAAAAGGGGCATTTACCGGCGCAATTCAGGACAAGAAGGGACGTTTCGAGTTAGCGGATGGCGGGACATTATTCCTGGACGAGGTCGGTGACATGTCACCAGTCATGCAGGTCCGTCTATTGCGTGTTATTCAAGTGGGCCAGTTCGAAAGGGTGGGGGGCGAAAAAACGATCACTGTTAATGTCCGCATAATATGCGCGACAAACAAAAACCTAGAATCGATGGTTAAGAGCGGTAAGTTTCGCGAAGATCTATATTACCGGTTGAACGTACTCCCGATTCTCATTCCTCCGTTGTCGAGTAGGCGATCGGATATTCCGGAACTCGTGAATCATTTTACGAACAAGTGGGGATCTGAAAACGGTAAGCCGTCGGTAGATATTTCTTCGGGGGCACTTGCTGCGCTGATGACATATGATTGGGCTGGTAATGTGAGAGAACTTGAGAATTGTATCGAGTACGCAGCGAGTCGGTCTGGTGGCGAGGAGGTCCGCGTCAATCACCTGCCGCCTAAGATTCGTGATCAAAATGGGATCGGGCACAATCCTGCCGTGGCGTTTAAGCAGATTGGCGAATTGAAGTTGATAAGGCCTGATACGGTGAGAAAGGCCAACTCGAATACTGTTGAATGCTACATAAAACTCATGACGGAATATGCGAGACAACACGGTTTGCCAAAACGGATCAGTGATTTAGAGCCGTTCATCGCCTTGCAGCTGAAAAAGCCAAGGACGCGACAATCTCGTATCCTGGGGCCTTACCTTTCTGCGAATGCTTCAGATTGGGTACTTTTCGCTGAAGCGAATAAGGCTCGTTTTGACCCGATACTGCAAATAATTGCGCTCTGCCGGCCCATTAAGGAAGGTCTCCTGTCCAAGGGGTTGCTTAATACGCCTCAGGTGTGAGCAGGTCGGGTTTCAGGCAATTCCGGTTCGCCTCCAAGATCATCATCCGCCGTCTGTCAGTTTGGACTGCCCACACCTGTTTGTTTGTAAGTTCTGGCCTACCGAACTACACCTCACTTTGAGGGAAAGAATCCCGAAACGGTAGAGATCGCGGCTTCGGCGAATTTACCCGCGATTGCTTTGTGTCAGTAATGCTGCAGAAGTGGGACTCACGCCAAAGGGGCTTCTGAGCATTCGAAAACATGTTTCCTCTGGCCGCTCAAAACAAGAACTTCCTAGTAGCGGAAGTGCGACGCTCATATCGAGAAAACCTCATAAATAGGCCTAATTAATCGTTGCTAGCCATGCCACACGGGCTAGCTGATGAACGTTACAGAGATGCCTGCCACGGCAAGGCATCGCTCTTTCTCGCCATGTTTTACACGCGTTATTTTGCTGCGGTGTTGAGACGGTCGTCGAGGCTATGTACATGACCATTTTCAATTCTTGAGACCCACCACTGAACCGATTGGCATGATCAGTGCTAAAGGTTAGCGCTAGGTAAACAGCAAGCAAGTGTGCGTAATGGTCAAAAGGAAAGGCAGGGGGAGCAATGAAAAGAACATTGATGGCATTGGCGGTGATGTTGGTCACGATCAGTAGGGCATTCGGATGGTCGGATTATATGCAGGCATATGGCACAGCTAAAACCGAGGCCATCTCTATTAATCCTGGAACATTCAGTTTTGAAGTAGATGGAGTGCCGTCAGGCTATTTTGGTGAGTGGTACGTCAATAATGTCTATAAAGAATATGACACGGCAACTCTAGTGTCCGACCCCACGTATTCCTACGCTTTTGCAGCTGGAGCTACACAGGTTAAGTGTCTTATTTACAATAAGAGTTGGTCGTTGCTGGAAGCGCACGTCTGGAATGTCACGGCAGTTCTCCCGGCATACACTGTGAATGCTGCCGCCGGCACAGGAGGCGCAGTGTCTCCAACATCACGCACAGTGACGCAAGGTGGCTCGACAACCTTTACGGTCACACCTGCCACGGGCTATACGAGGGGAGCCGTTAGTGGTGATGCGACGGGCGGCTCGTGGAGCGGTAATACCTACACGACGGCAGCCGTGACGCAGAGCCGGAATCTGACCTTCAGTTTCACAGTGAACACATATACGGTTAGCGCCTCGGCGGGGACTGGGGGTAGCGTTTCTCCGTCGTCGCGTAGCGTGACCCATGGCAACACGACAACGTTCACGGTGTCTCCTGCAACAGGATATAGTCGTGGATCCGTAAGTGGTGACGCGACGGGTGGCTCTTGGAATGGTAATACCTATACAACCGCCGCTGTAACGCAGAATCGGTCGCTCAGCTTCACCTTTGTCTTGAATACCTTTGTCATGAGCGCCTCAGCGGGCACTGGGGGAAGTGTCACTCCCTCTTCGCGTAGCGTTAGCTATGGCAGTACGACAACCTTTGCGGTATCCCCGTTGTCATACTATACCCGCAACACGGTCAGCGGTGATGCATCCGGTGGCACATGGAACGGGAATACATATACGACAGCAGCGGTTACGCAGGGCCGCAGTCTGTCGTTTAGCTTTACGGCGTGGCCTGACCTTATTATCTCGAGTATGTGGACCGAGCCCGCAAATCCTCTCGCTGGGCAAAACTACGTCATCAAGACTATCGTGATCAACCCAGGCACAGCCGCCGCAGACCCGGCCTATCTGGACTGTATCGAAATGGCCTACTGGGTCGATGGAGTCTATAAAGGTGGGGAACAAACCCTTGATTTGTGCTACTCGATAGCAGCCAATGGTGGTTCTTACACATTTACGTCAGTTCCGCTTGTCGCTCCAGCAGGGGGGAACCACACCATCCTTGCGAAATGCGACTGGAACGACAGTCTGGCATCCGATGTGGAGGAAATATCAGAGGGGAATAATGAGAAATCCATAAGTGTCACGGTCGCTGTGCCGACCTTCACGGTTAATGCCGTGGCTACTACCGGGGGCGGGGTTACCCCGTCTTCACGGTCCGTCAGCCAGGGAAACACGACAACGTTCACCGTTTCGCCGTCAGCCTATTATACGCGTAACACGGTCAGCGGTGATGCATCCGGTGGCACATGGAACGGGAATACATATACGACAGCAGCGGTTACGCAGGACCGCAGTCTGTCGTTTAACTTTACGGCATGGCCTGACCTTATCATCACTAGTGTGTGGACTGTGCCAGCGAATCCGGTTGCAGGGCAAGAATACTTCATCAAGGCTACCGTGATTAACCCAGGCACAGCCGCCGCAGACCCGGCCTATCTCGATTGTATTGAAATGGCCTACTGGGTAGATGGTGTTTACAAGGGGGGGGAGCAAGCCCTCGATTTGTGTTACTCGATAGCGGCCAACGGCGGGGCCTACACATTTACGTCAGTTCCTCTCATCGCGCCAGCAAGTGGGGGCCACACTATTCTCGCGAAATGCGACTGGAATGACAGTCTGGCGTCTGATGTTGACGAGTTCTCCGAGGATAACAACGAGAAAACCTTGAGCGTTAATGTTGTTGTGCCGACATATTCCGTTAATGCCACGGCCACCACCGGAGGGAGCGTCACCCCGTCTTCACGGTCTGTCACCCAGGGTAACACCACAACGTTCACCGTTTCGCCGTTGCCCTATTACACCCGTAACTCGGTCAGCGGTGACGCGGCCGGTGGCACATGGAACGTGAACACATACACGACTGCTCCAGTCACGCAGGGCCGCAGCTTGTCGTTTAACTTTACAGCATGGCCTGACTTGGTGATTACCAGTTTGTGGACCGAACCCGCTAACCCCGCTCAAGGTCAGCTATACTTCATCAAAGCTAAAGTCAGCAACATTGGCGCATTAGCGGCAACTTCAACATTGCTCAATTGTATTGAGATGACTTTTTGGTTAGATGGTGCCTTCGTAGGAGGGGAGCAGGTAGGTGATCTGTGTTATTCGATTGATGCCAACGGTGGAGCGTTCATTTTTACCTCGTCCATCCTTGTCGCGCCGCAGGCAGGGGTGCACTCAATCGTGGCAAAAGCCGATTGGAATGATAACCTAGCCTCTGATGTCAGTGAGTACAATGAAGACAATAACACCAATTCCATAACCCTGACGACAACAAGCTCCACTGGAGCGAAGATCACTTCCTTCGCACCCCAAACCGGGCTTGTGAACTACGGCGCAAATGGGGCCGTTACGGTGACGATGCAGAATACTGGGACGACATCCCGTGCATTCTGGGTCGGTCTTAGTTTTTCTGGGCCAAGCAGTGGCACCTGGCCGAATGGGTGGTACGATGTGCCGCCACAGCAAACGGCGACACTCGCGCCACATGAAACACAGACCATAAATTTCCAGTTTACCATCCCATACTCACTCGCTCCGGGCCAGTATACCGCACATGCTGCGATATGGAGTGGCTATGACTCAACGACTGATCGGATGGTTGAACCCCAGTTCGACTACCAGCATGCAACGACATTTTTGGTCTCCGGGGAATACATTGCCGGCGTGAAAGACGACCCTTATGGGCTCATGGCCTACGATGCCGGTGGTCTGTACGGCGGAATTGCGAAGGGCAACCGTGGGGGATTGTCGGATCTGGAGACCCATATTGCCAATCCGCTTGTTGATGCCAAGACGGGGGAGGCTCTTGCATCGCGAAACCGGCGAGTCGCCGTTGTCATCCCCGGTTGGAACTGGCCAAGAAACCCCGCGCCTTTGAGGGAGGGTGCGTGGGCCGATGTAACCTCTCAACTCAGGGGTAATAAACTGAGCCCGGAATGGGCGCTGGTTGAGTATGACTGGCACAATGACGCTGCAACAGGGTTCATTATTTGGAATGAACCGGCAACCAAGGCAACCGCACTTGTAGAAGCAAAGCAAGCGCAGCCAGCGCCGAAACCGAACTCAACCATGATTGTTGGGGTTGACCTCGTGC
>JBAXRC010000051.1:0-9206 GCA_037131415.1 bacterium
CCTGCCACGCAAGGTGGCAGGGCACCCTCCATCACTGACACCTTGCGATTATTAGTAACGGCTTGTGAGGCGGCGGGGGATCATTGTATAGTGAATGACATTTTTGAAAGGATGGGAGTCAAATCATGGGCAGGACACTGGTGGTATTGGCGGCGGGAATCGGGAGTCGATATGGTGGGTTGAAGCAGATCGAGGCCGTGGGCCCGAATGGCGCCATCGTGATCGAGTATTCGGTGTATGATGCCATCCGTGCCGGGTTTGACCGGGTGGTGTGCGTGATCCGGCGGGATATTGAAAAGGATTTCCGCTCGATTGTGGCCTCCCGCTTCGAGAAACAGATTCCGGTTGATTACGTTTTCCAGGATATGGACGACCTGCCGTCCGGGTTTTCGGTGCCGGCGGACCGGAAAAAGCCGTGGGGCACCGGGCATGCCGTGCTGGCCTGCCGCCAGGTTGTCAAGACGCCCTTCGCGGTCATCAATGCCGATGATTTTTACGGCCGTCGCTCGTATGAAGCGCTGGGCGCTTTTCTCAAGGGTGTGGCGCCGGAGTCGGGAGCGTACAGCATGGTGGGATTCACCCTCCGCAATACCCTCTCTGAACACGGACATGTGGCCCGCGGGGTATGCGAGGTGGATGCGAAGGGGCTCCTCACCCGTGTCGTGGAACGCACCAATATCGAGAAAACGGATGCCGGCGCCCGTTTTGCCGAGGGTAACGGGTGGAGGAACCTGACCGGCGATGAGGTCGTTTCCATGAACATGTGGGGGCTGACTCCGTCATTGTTCGGGGCTTTACAGGGTGAGTTCTCGCTGTTCCTTCAGAAGCACGCGACCGATCCCAAGGCCGAGTTCTTTCTGCCAACCGTGGTGGATGGCCTGGTCAACAGCGGGAAAGCCTCCGTAAAGGTGCTTTCGACTCCCGAGCACTGGTTTGGCGTCACCTATCCACAGGACAAGGCGGTGGTGGTCGAGGGGATCCGTGCCCTGGTAGGGCAGGGTGTGTATCCTGAGAAGTTGTGGGGTTAAGAATAAAACGAAGTTGACGGGGCGATGTTCGATTTGTTCTGGATCAGCCGGTACACCACGGCAAAGTCTTCGTCGCCCCAGCCCGCCTCCATGCCCTCGGTGAACACTTCCTTGAGCCGTTCGGTCAGGGGACAGGCGGCCTTGAGTTCGGTGGCCCGCTCCAGGGCGAGACGGATATCCTTGTCCATATGCTTGAGGGAGAAGTGGGTGGCATAGTCGCCTTCGAGCATTTTCCCGATCTTCATGTCGGCCAGGACCGAGTAGCCGGCATTCATCTTGTAGGCTTCCGTAAAGGTGGCGACATCCAAGCCGGATTTTTTCACGAGCACGAAGCCTTCCGCCATTGCCTGCATCAGATTGGCCAGCATCATGTTCATGACCAGTTTGGCATCGGCGGCCGTGCCGACCGAACCGAAAAAGAAGCATTGCCTGCCGATTTGCATGAGCAGCGGTTCCATGCGCCTGAAGAGAGGTTCGTCGCCGCCGATATAGAACACCAGCTTGGCGGCGGCCGCGCCGTCCTTGCTGCCGGTGAAGGGCACCTCCAGAAATTCGCCGCCAGCATCCTGCACAGCCTTGGCGGCGCGTTGATTGTCGCCCGGCCCCACGGTGCTGGCATTCAGCACCACTTTCCCTCGAAGCGGGACAGAGGCGATGCCCGCAGGACCCTCGATGACGGAAACCAGGGCGGCCGGATTCGCCACGGTGATCATGATGACTTCGGCCGTACGGGCCACGATCGCAGGCGAGGCCATCAGGGGGAATCCTGAATCATCCGCGTTCGCTGGGGTCCGGTTCCAGCCGGTGACCTGGTGGCCGGATTTCCTCCAGTTTTGTCCCATTCTCGACCCGATAATTCCGCAACCAATAATACCGATGTTCATAAGCTTGGGAATGAGGTGACTTCGGCGGTTACAAGGCAGACATCGTCATCGAAAGCCGAGGTCGTGGCAAAGGCTTCGGCATCGGACACCATGGCGGGCAGGAATTTTTCCGGGTTGGCGGACAGATGGTGCTGGGTGCTGATCAGCAGCCGTTCCTCGCCATATTGTTCCCGGTCTGCACCCTCCACTTCCGTGATGCCGTCGGTATAGATCAGGACCCCAGTGCCCGCCTCGAGCGGGAGTTCCAGCGTCGGGTAAGTGAATTTATCGGTGATGCCGAAGGCCGGGCCCAAGGGTTCCAACTTGGGGCGAAGGGGGATTACGGTGCGATGGATCCGGTTGAAGAGGAGGGGGGAGGGATGACCGGCATCGCTGAAGGTGAGGCGTTTTTCCGTAAGGTCCATGAAAACGTAGGACGCGGAGACAAACATGAATTCCTCCGCATCACGCAGGATGGTCATGAATTCCCGGTTCATGTGGGAGAGGAAGAGCCCCGGGTTGTCGGCGATGGGCTTCAATTCCTCAACCATGCTCCGCATGATGGCCGTGATCAGGGCGGCGCGGATACCGTGCCCCATGACATCGCAGGCGAACAAGCCTGCCTGGTGTTCTGAAAACGGGAGGATATAGAAGAAGTCCCCGCCCAAAGTGGTGCTGGGCCGGTAGAAGTGCTTAAACTGGATCAGGCTCTCCTCAGGGGAGCATCCATGCGGGAAAGTCGGGTATTCGCGGGGCAGCAGGGCGAGTTGGACTTCGCGGGCCATGTCGAGATCCGCCTCCATCTCCATGTTCCGGAGACGGAGCTGTTCGGCGTACTGCTCCCGCTGTGCTTCCGCCCGTTTGCGTTCGGTGATGTCGTTGAACGAAAGAACGATACCGACAAGATCATCATCGGTGTTGAAGTTGGCGGTGGCGGCGGCCTGGACGAAAAAGGTCAATCCATCGGTTCGGCGTGCCTCGACCTCCTGACGCCACGCCTGCCCGGTTGCAACAATGTCGGTGATGGCCTTGCCGAGGTCCGGGTCGCAGAACAGCTGGCCCAAGGTCATGTTCTGGGCGGCTTCCTGGTTCTCGATTCCCCACATGCGCAGGGCCATCGGGTTGCCGTACATCAGGCGCAATTCCAAGTCCGCGATGGCGATGCCGCTTCCGGCCAGTTGGATTGCTGTGTGCTCGGTGCGCAGTTGTTCCTCCGCCTGGCGGCGAAGGGTAATGTCGCGCACGAAAAAGCACAGGTAGTCCTGCCCGGACAGGAACAGCCGGTTGATCGCGGTCTCAGCGGGGAAGACCGTTCCGTCCTTACGCGTGAAAAAGGCCTGGAGCAGGACGAAACGGGTATTCGCGAGATTCTCCCTGATCATGGGGAGGAGCGTTTCGTCGGCCCCGTAGAGCAGGTCAAACACTTCCATGTGGCAAAGCTCATTATGCTCGAAGCCGATGAACTGGCTGAGGCGGACATTGGCGTCGACGATGCGGCCGGCATAGTCGGTAATGATGGCGCCGTCGTAGACATTCTGAAGGAGTTGCTGGAAATCCGAATCACCGACGGTGTGCTCGCTTTTGGCCTTGGTGATGCGGATCGTAGGGCGCCGGGGGGTGGTAACCCGACCCAGCTTCTTGTCTTCAAGCAGGTCGGGAGTGAGGTCGATTCGCATGGTGCGGGAGCTTTCCCGAGACAGGGCAGAGTGTCCGCTTTCTGGTAAGTTTTCTTTTTCCATAATGACACGATCCCCCGCAATGCAGTCACAGACTATCATTAATCCTATGGGCATCTCCATCAGTTTTTCAGTGGAAAACGGGATGGGGGTGCAAGCTCGATCCAGTCCGGCCGTTTCGACGTGAGGTTCAATGCAATCAAACGGGAGGGGCAAAAATCCAATTCAGGATTGCGCTTCGGGAGGGTTGATCCTATTCTCTGGTCTCATTTTAGGGAGAAAATCATATGGGCTTGAATGTCGTACAGAAGATTCTGAAGGAACACCTGGTGAGTGGGGAATTGGTCCCGGGCCAAGAGATTTCTATCCGGATTGACCAGACCCTGACGCAGGATGCCACGGGCACCATGGCTTATCTCCAATTCGAGGCCATGGGGTTGGATCGGGTTCGCAATGAGCTGGCGGTCAGCTATGTGGACCATAACACCATTCAGGTCGGGTTCGAGAACGCCGATGATCATCATTATCTCCAGACGGTTGCGGCCAAGTATGGAATCATTTATTCCCGGCCGGCCAACGGCATCTGCCACCAGCTTCACCTTGGACGGTTCGGCGTCCCGGGCAAGACCCTGTTGGCCTCGGACTCCCGCACCCCCACCGGCGGCGGAATCGGCATGATTGCCCTCGGCGCCGGCGGGATTGATGTGGCGGTGGCCATGGGCGGCGGCCCGTTTTACCTGACCGCCCCGAAAGTGGTGAAGATCACGCTCAAGGGCAAGCTCCGCCCGTGGGTCACCGCGAAGGATGTCATCCTGAAGGTGCTCCAGCAGTTCACAACCAAGGGCAATGTGGGCTGCATGTTCGAGTACGCCGGGCCCGGGCTCAGGAACCTGTCCGTTCCGGAACGTGCCACCATCACCAATATGGGCGCCGAGTGCGGGGTTACCACCTCGGTCTTTCCCAGTGACGAGGTCACGAAGGCCTTCCTGGATGCGCAGGGCAGGGGTGAGTCCTGGCGCGAGCTGGCAGCCGATGCGGATGCGGCCTATGACCGGGAGGTCACCATCAACCTCTCCAAGCTCGAGCCTCTGGCCGCCGCGCCCCATTCACCGGACAACATCGTGACGGTGGCTTCGCTGGCGGGGACCCGGGTAGATCAGGTGATGATCGGGTCCTGCACCAATTCGTCCTACGCGGATCTCAAGACCGTGGCCAAAATCCTGGACGGGCACACGACCCATCCTGCGGTGAGCCTCGGGGTGGCCCCCGGTTCCAACCAGGTGCTGAAAATGCTGGCCGACGACGGCGGACTCGGCACGTTGCTTTCAGCCGGGGCACGCCTGCTGGAAAATGCCTGCGGGTTCTGCATCGGGAATTCCCAGTCTCCTCAGACTGATGCGGTTTCACTGCGGACCAACAACCGGAATTTCGAGGGACGCTCAGGCACCCATTCGGCCAAGGTCTATCTGGTAAGTCCTCCGGTGGCGGCCTTGGCGGCCCTTCACGGGAAGGTGGTTGATCCCCTGGCGATGAAGGATGTCCGCTATCCGCGGGTCAGGATGCCGAAGTCCTTTGCGATCGACGACTCGATGTTCCTTCAGCCGTCGGCCGATCCCGCCTCCGTGACCATCGTCCGCGGCCCGAACATCGGTGAGCCGCCCCGTAACACGGCGCTACCGGCGGCACTCCGCGGCGTGGCGACGTTGAAGGTGGGCGACAAGGTCACCACCGACCATATCATGCCGGCGGGATCCCGGTTGAAATACCGGTCGAATGTGCCGGCCTATTCCGCGTATGTCTTTGAGCCGGTTGATCCCGGTTTTCCCAAGCGGGCGGCGGCTTTGCGCGATGCCGGAAAGCACACGATCGTGGTGGGCGGGGAGTCCTATGGACAGGGCTCCAGCCGCGAGCACGCGGCGTTGTGCCCGATGTTCCTGGGTGTCAAGGCCGTGGTGGCGAAATCCATCGAGCGTATTCATGCGGCGAACCTGGTGAATTTCGGTATCCTGCCGCTGCTGTTTGAAGCAGGTGCCGATTACGACCGGATCAGCCAGGGTGACGAACTGGCGCTTGAGGGAGTGCGTGAGGCCTTGCAGGCCGGAAACGAGCGGCTGGTGCTCCGGAATGTGTCCAGTAAAGTGGATGTGCCGGTGAAGGTGGTCTTGACGGCCCGCCAGCGGGCAATTGTACTGGCCGGCGGATTGCTGAATTTCACCAAGGGCGGATAGTTCCCGGAAGGACGTCATGTCCAGTAAAAACGAGCTGTTGTCCAAGACCATACTGCTGCAGATTCCGCCCGAGATCGCCCAGGGCGGGCGCAAAACAGTCGGCGTCCGCCGCCGGGCGGGCTTCCGGGACAGTCTCTCCCGGACGCAGGCGTTGGCCGCCGCCGTCATTGAGAATGCCGAGCTGAAGGTCCTCTTCGACAATGTTTACGATGCCGCCCTGATTGCGGATATGGCTGGAAATATTGTGAGCGCCAATCCCCGGGCGTCGCACGCGTTCACTTACTCCGCTGCGGAGTTCTGTGAACAGAATATCTCGCGTATCATCATCGGATTCGATGATGCGGTGATGAAGATGGTGTGTGACAATCTCACCAATGACCAGTTCACCCTCATTCAGGCTTACTGCTCGCGGAGGGATGGGACGGCATTTCCATCCGAGATCTCAACCAGCCATATTCATCTTTCCAGCGGGGACTTCCTGTGCTTTTTCATCCGTGATGTGACGGCCCGCCGGGAGGCGGAGGAGCAGATCCAGCGGGCACATGACGAACTTTCCGCCGAGGTTCAGGAACGCACCAAGCTCAACGAGGAGCTGAATGCCGAGATCAGGATCCGCAATGACGTTGAGGGAAAGCTGCGTCAGGCCATCGTCAAGCTGCAGGAGCACAACGTGGCCAAATCGCAGTTCGTGTCCAATGTTTCCCATGAATTGAAGACGCCGCTGACCTCGATCAATTACGCAGCGGGAAATCTCCTGAAGGGGATTGCGGGGCCGATCGGCGGGCGGGCGAAGGAATACCTGTCCATGATCCGGGCCGACTGTGAGCGGTTGACCCGGACAGTGGAGGATATCCTGGACATGAGCCGAATTGAGGCCAATTCGCTTCAGTTGCGTCGCGTGAAAATTCATTTTCCCCGGTTTGTGCGCCGCGCCGCCGAATCCATCAGGATCCAGGTCGAGGCCGCCGGGCTGGTCCTGAAGGTTTCCATCGATGAGACCAACGCCTTCGTGAATGGGGATCCCCAGAAACTGGAGCGGGTGATTTTTAATATCATCCGTAACGCCATCAAGTTCAATACGCCGCAGGGATTTGTGGAGGTCGGGCTCCGGGCGGATCCCCGGTCGCCGGAGTTCATGCTACTGGAGGTCATTGACTCAGGAATCGGTATTGAGCCCCAGTACCTGAAGCGGGTGACGGAGCGCTTTTTCCGGGTTGGTGAGCACATCAGTGGCGCGGGGTTGGGGTTGGCGATCTGCAAGGAGCTGATGGAGCACCATGGGGGGGCGATCGAGCTCATGAGTCCGGTTCCCGGCATGATCCGGGGTACCAAGGTTACGCTGCGATTCCCCCTGATTGCCCCGCCGCAGGCCCTGGTGGTTTCCGACAACGAGGCATCCGGTGCGGCGGTGCGGACGCAGATGGCGGCCAGTGGGTACCGGGTGATTGCCGGCGTCATGCATACCAATTTTGAGCAGCAACTGGAGTCGCCCAAGCCCGATCTGGTGATTCTGGACTGGAGTACGGCGGGATTGGAGGCGGGGACGGTGATCTGGGGCATGCGCAGCTCGGAAGCGGCCCGCCAGATCCCCATGGTGATCCTTACGGATGGCGGGGAAAGTCCGGTCAAGCAGGAGATCCTGAGGGGGATGGGGGTGCCGGTTCTGACGGCACCCTGGCAGCAGGATGACCTGTTCAAGCGCCTGGAGCAGGCGGCGTGGGGCGGGAAGCATTGAGAATTTTAGATTGGAGACTTTTGAGGGAAGATTTAAGATTTTAAAGTGAAGTGGCTGACCGTTGAAATGGCATTCAATCGAAAATCTTCAATCTTCAATCTTCAATAATACCGGGAGGATGCACGATGAGTGATGCGAAGGAACATATTCTACTGGTGGATGACGAGAAGCATCTGCTGGTCTCGCTACGGGATTACCTCACTTTCGAGCACTTCACCGTATCCACGGCCCAGAGCGGCGAGGAAGCTCTGGAGGTGCTTAAGGAGCTGGAGCCTGACCTGATTGTCCTGGATATCAGCATGCCGAGAATGGGCGGGATGGGCTTCCTCAAGCGCATCTCGACGCCGGGGGGCAAGCCCCGTTATCCGGTGCTCGTCCTGACCGCACGGTCTATGATGGCGGACTTTTTCCAGGGGATCGCGGTGGATGGATTCGTGGCCAAACCCTGTCACGAGGCGGAGTTGACCGGGATGATTCGCTCCATCATCGCCAAGAACCGGAGCCATTCCGAGAAAAGGAAACGGGATAAACCAAAAATCCTCCTGGCGGAGGATGATGAGGTTTTTTCATGGCGGATAGGTGCGGCGCTGAAAGCGGCCGGGTATGAGGTCGAGTTCGCCGCCAGTGGGCCCGAATTGCTGGAGAAGGCGGCGGCAGGCAAGCCTGATATCATCGTGATGAAGGAAATCCTGCCCCGGCTGAACGGAACCGCAGTGGCCGCGCTCTTGGAGGTGATGCCCAGTACCAGCGGGATTCCGGTCGTGCTTTATGATGACGCGCTTACCGGTGATGAGCCTGACTCGATCCGGGCGGGGTTGGCCAAAACGATCCGCAAAGACCTGCGCGGATCAAATCCGGACCAGCTTTTGAAGGCAGTGGCCGGGGTTGCCGCGACCCTTTGATCCGGTGGCGGTGTGTTTCCGGGAAGAGGGTTGACGATTACCGGGCGATACCGATAAGGTTGCATTTTTGAAAACAGGAGACAGGAAAAATGAAATACGAAAAAGTCACGGTTCCGGTTAATGGCGGCAAGATCACGATGGGTGCGGATGGCAAACTGAATGTGCCCGATCGCCCGATTATTCCTTTCATTGAGGGCGATGGAATTGGCGCCGACATCACCAGGGCGGCCATGATTGTCTGGGATGCGGCGGTGGATCAGGCCTATGGGGGGAAGCGCAAGGTGGCTTGGATGGAAATCTATGCGGGCGAAAAGGCCAATGCGGTCTACAAGAAGGATATCTGGCTTCTCTTTTTCCCGGAGAAGCTTGTCTATTGCCAGCACCATTTTGCCCAGGCTTTCCGCAGGCGAGGCGCAATTCCCCGCCTCAAGCTTGTGGTGCGGCAGTGGAAGCTCCATGCTTTTGTAAACGCCTGAGAAAAGGTGGTCCGAGTAGTGCTGCCCAGTATGTATCAGTATGGGCGTGTGCCCGCGCTTCTTCGCTTCCCAGAAAAGCGGCGCCATTTTGATGATGTCAGGCCGCGTGCCGGTGAGTATGCCTATGCGCATGGGCAGCTTTGGAGAATAATAGAATAAAAAGGGAGAGCCTGTCGGGCAATTAGCCACCGATTATTCACGCCTTCTTTTCCTTCTTTTTCTTTTGGCGAGTAAGCATATAGGCGCCCGCTGCAACGATGAGGGCAAGTGCGGCAACTAGCAGGAGGGGGATGATGGG
>JBAXRC010000052.1:0-9002 GCA_037131415.1 bacterium
CGTTCGACCAAGCGGTCGAGGGTTTGGCGATGCACAAGATCGAGAACCTGGGACAAGATGAAGCGGCCGGAATTCATGCGCCAGCCTGTCCGAAAGGGATTCAAAATTCAAATGCGTCACATCGGTTTTGCTACGCAAGCCCCTCATTTTATGATTTTTCCAGAAGTTCATCAGTCAGTTAACCGGACACCCGTGAGTGTAGATATATTTAGCCGTTCCTAAGACAACTCCTTATCACATGAAGCAAATCATCCTGAAACTGACCGCCTGGCTCGAAATTCTGAAGCATTTTGAGAGCCCCGTGCTGGTGACTCTTCTTCGGCTCGGACTTCTCAAGCTGCCGTTTTTCCCCTACCGGATCAACGTGCGGGGAAGCTGCTACAAACTCCTTGCACGCCCTGAGTCCATCAAGCACTCGGATCTCAACATTCTGCGAACGGTTCTGGTGGAGGAGGAATAGGTAATGGTGGAATACCCACATCAAATGGTGGATCAGGAACTTCGGGTCAAGGACACGATGGAGGATATCATGCGCCTGGCCGGCACGGAGGCTATGCTCTTCAAGTATGGCTCCGGCACGGGAACGGACCTGAGCACCCTGCGCAGCAGCCGCGAGAAACTCTCCGGCGGCGGAACCCCCTCCGGCCCCCTGAGCTTTATGCGGGTTTTCGACCAGGTCGCGGCCGTCATCAAGTCCGGCGGAAAGACGCGCCGGGCCGCCAAGATGCAAAGCCTCAAGATCTCCCATCCCGACATCGAGGATTTCATCACCTGCAAGACCAACGAGGAAAAAAAGGCCTGGGCACTGATTGACCAGGGCTATGACGGGTCTTTCGGCGGCGACGCCTATTCCTCGGTCATGTTCCAGAATGCCAATCTGTCTGTGCGCCTCACCGATGAGTTCATGAAAGCGGTCGAGAATGACGGCGAATGGCATACCCGGACGGTCACCACCGGCGAGGTCGTGGAAACCCATTCCGCAACCGACCTGATGAATCTGATCGCGGAAGGCACACACCTCTGCGGCGACCCGGGCGTCCAGTACGACACCACGATCAACCGCTGGAATACCTGCATCAACAGCGGCCGAATCAATGCCAGCAACCCCTGCTCGGAATACATGTTCCTCGACAACAGTGCCTGCAATCTCGCCTCCCTGAATGTCATGAAGTTCATGGATGCCGAGGGCAACCTCGACGTCGCGCGTTTCAGCAGCGCAGTGCGCATCTTCATCATCGCCCAGGAAATCCTGGTCGGAAGCGCCAGCTACCCGACGGAGGAGATCGCGACCAACTCGCACCTCTACCGTCCGCTCGGCCTCGGCTATGCCAATCTTGGAGCCGTCCTGATGAGCCTCGGGCTCCCCTATGACAGCGATGAGGGACGCGCCTTCGCCGCCGTCGTCACCTCCATCATGACCGGTTACGCCTACTCCACCTCGTCCGATCTGGCCGTTGTCCGCGGCACTTTCAGTGAATACGAAAAGAACCGCGAGCCGATGCTGAACGTCATCCGCATGCACGCCAACGCCCTGCTCGAGGTGGACGGCAAGCTTTGCCCGCCCCAGCTATACAAGGCCGCCGCCACCATCTGGAACCAGGTCCAGCGCACCGCCGAGAAGACCGGTTTCCGCAACGCCCAGGTTACGCTGCTGGCCCCGACCGGAACCATCGGCTTCATGATGGACTGCGACACCACCGGCATCGAGCCCGATATCGCCCTCATCAAATACAAGCAGCTCGCGGGCGGTGGCCTGATTAAGCTCATCAACCGCACCCTCGAGTCCGGGCTCCGCAAGCTCGGCTACAACGGCAATGTCGCCACCATCCTCAAGTATGTGGATGACCAGGAGACCATCGAGGGCGCCCCGGGACTCAAGGACGAGCATCTGCCCGTCTTCGACTGCGCCTTCAAGGCCAAGAAAGGCACCCGTTGCATCTCCTACCAGGCGCATCTCAAGATGATGGCCGCCGTGCAGCCGTTCCTTTCCGGCGCCATCAGCAAAACCATCAACATGCCCAAGGAAGCCGCGGTTGAAGATATTGTCCAGGCCTACATGGATGGCTGGAAACTCGGCCTCAAGGCCATCGCCATCTACCGCGATGGGTCCAAGCGAACCCAGCCGCTCAACACGAGCCGCGCCGACGCGACCCACGACGGCACCCGCGCCGCTGAGATCGCCACCAAGGACGACCTGGAGCGCACGTTCCGTGCCCGCATGCCATCCACCCGGCGGTCGATCACCCACAAGTTCTCGATCGGGGGACATGAAGGCTATATGACCGTCGGCCTCTACGAGGACGGACGCCCGGGTGAGCTGTTCATCACGATGGCCAAGGAGGGCAGCACGGTGGGCGGCATCATGAATGCGTTCGGCACCGCTATTTCACTGTGCCTCCAGTACGGTGTGCCGCTCCACGCCCTGGTCAGCAAGTTCTCGCACAGCCGGTTTGAGCCCAGCGGCTATACCGATAACCCTGACATCCCGATCGCGAAATCGCTCGTGGATTACATCTTCCGCTGGCTGGACATCACATTTCCGAACGGTGCCTCCACCGACATCGCGCCCGTGCCCGGAAAGCCGGCCGCCGCGCCGGCGATCCATCATGAGGAAATCACGACCTCAGGCAAGCAGTTAAGCCAAATACAGAACCAGGAAGATGCGCCCGTCTGCGACCAGTGTGGCCACATCACCACCCGAAACGGCGCCTGCTACCGCTGCCATAACTGCGGCAACTCGATGGGTTGCTCGTAAGGAAAAGATGTGTTCAGAAAAGCGGCTCGAGGTGCCCGCGCAGTTCTAGCCTCAGGTCACGGGCATGGAATGCGGCCAGGCGGGTATCCTGGCGGGCCAGGACAGCCTTGCGGAACACATCGTCCCGGGTCAGCCGCCCCATCATCTCCGCCACGGCCTCAAAGGGTTTTCCGTGGAACAAGACGCCGGCCCCACCCAGTGTCTCGGGAACCGCGGCCACCGCCCGTGCCACCACGGGAACGCGGTGGACCAGAGCCTCGACCAGCGGGATGCAGAACCCCTCGTGCTCGCTCATGCAGAGGAATACATCAGCGCTACGGTAACAGGCGTTCAGTCCGTCCTGGGGAATGGACCCGGTGAACACGACATTCTCCAGCTTCAAGTCGCGGACCAGGGACAGCAGCAGGCGCTGATACCGCTCGGTGCCAGCAAATGAACCCGCGAGGATCAGGCGGGAATCGGGATCCACGCCTTTCTGGTAATAGGCGAAGGCGGCAATCACATCCTCGATTTTCTTGTTCGGGGCACACCGTCCCACAAACAGGATATTGGTCCGGCCATCCGAAAACCTCCGCAGGGTGGCCCGGTCCGGCGCGCCACCCAGTTTTTCGAAATCCAGCATCAGGGGAAAGACTGCCGCGGATGGATACCCCCACTCCGCCAGCTCGGCGGCATTGAACGCGCTGTCTGCCAGATTGACCTGCGCCGTCCCCGCCAGCGTCCGGGCCTGGGCGCGTCCGCGGGCCAGATCGGCCGCCGTGGAAGGCTGAACCAGGGCGAAGTAATCGGGCGGCGTGATATTGTGGTAGAGGAGGGCCTTTTTCCCGGGAAGCGCCGGGAATAATTCATTGGCGCGGGATCCGATGGATAAATGCAGGAACACCACGTCCTCAGGACGACAGACGGTCTTCAGTGAGTCCAGGTCGCGGGCGTCCTGCCGGAGTTCAGGCAGGATCCGGCGCTGCTCGCAAAATATTTCCGAGGCATAGCCCCAGTCCCGGAACAGGCGGCGCATTACCACTGCCTCATTGCTGATGGCATCGCCCCGGCTGAAACCGGCAACCAACTGATGAATCGCAGCCATAGGTTAAGGCAACTTCCGCTTGTCGACACCCGCCTGAATCAGTTTTTCACGAACCGCCTTCTGGCCGGGGTCACAGGCAAGGCTTTTCCGCCACATCCGGACCGCCTTGTCTTGCCGGCCCAGACGGGCCAGGACATCCCCAAGGTGGTCCAGGATGACGGGATCTTTCCCTTCCATGCGAACCGCACGGGTCAAATGCAGGAGCGCTTCCGAAAAATCACCCCTCTTGTAACAGATCCAGCCCAGTGTATCAAGATAGGCGCCATTGTCTGGCTCCGCCTTGAGCGCTTGCGTGATATACTCAAGGCCCTGATCAAGGTAGCGTCCCCGCTCCGCCCACAGATAGGCAAGCGCGTTCAAGGCCTGCGGAGAATCGGGGCACAACGACAGGTATTTCTTCAAAATCCGCTCCGCGTCCGCACGCCGCCCCGCCTTGTCGCACACCTCACCGTACCAGAAATAGAAAAGGGGCTGGATGGTCTTGGCGGCCGCCTCATCCTGCTCCATCTCCTTTTCCACCCACTCAAATTGGGCCAGCGCATCCTCATACCGTTCAAGCTGAACGTATAGTAGCGCCATGAAAACGTAGGACTTCAAATCGGCGGGACAGGACTTGCGCCACGCCTTAAGGGTGGCAAGGGCGGCATCAGGCTCCTTTTCAATCTGAAGGGTGGCCAGCCGGAACCAGGCCTCCGGATCCGGCGCCCCTCCCCTGATCGCCCGCTTGAAGGCTTCCTGCGCCTGGCCCCACTGCTCCTGCCGCTCGTATTGCATGCCAAGCAGATAGGCATAGGCGCTGTTCTTCGGCTCTTTTTCCGAAAGGGCGGAAAATTCAGCAATGGCTGCACGGGTCCGGCCATCCGCCGCATAACACCGTCCCAGCAACTCGCGCAGGGCATCCGACCCGGGGTTACTGCGATACGCCCGCTCCACAAAAGGAATCGCGTTCCCAGCCTCCCCGCCGGCCAGGTAGATCTGTCCGACGTTGACACAGAACTCAACAATCGGCGCCGTGTCTTTCACGCGGGATAACCCGGAATCGACCACGTGAAGCGCCTTCCGGGGCTTCCCTTGCAGCACATGAAGCACCCCAAGCCTGACATATCCCTCGTGCCGGTCGGGCGCAAGCCTGAGGGCGGAACTGAACGATGATTTGGCTTCATCAAGGTGCCCCATCCCCTGAAGGGCTGTCCCGAGCAGGAGCTGAAGCTCAAGGGAATCAGGATGATAAGGCACAGTCCGCTCGAGAACGGTCACGGCACCGGTGTAGTCCTTGCGACCGATGAAATCCACCGCCACCTTGACGGCAAGCAGGAAATTCACGGGATCGCATTCCGATGCCTTCCTGAAATGAGCCTGGCTGGAGAGGGCCTCGCCGAGGGTAACCTCGGAGATGAGTGCCTGGCTATAATGAGCCATGGCCTCAGCCCGATTGGAATCGGATGGGGAAAGCGCACCCCCGTCAGTCACAGGGGGTGATGAGTAATGAACGGTGCCGCAACCGGCAAGAACAAGGAGCGGAGCCAGCGCGAGGCAATGAATGACTGCCCGCATGTTCCGACTCCCTGTCTTACTTGTTCTTGTGCCGCATGGCCTTCATGCGTTTCTTGTATTTGTGCTTCGACATCTTGGCCCGGCGTTTTTTCTTAATGGAACCCACAGCATTACTCCTTTGCGTTATTCAAAACCCATCCGCAATCCGACCGTTACCGGATCACCTTATTCAACGGGAGTTCGATGATACCCTCAGCTCCCGCGCGTTTCAATGCCGGAATGATTTCCCGGACAATTTTCTCTTCCACCACGGATTCGATCGCCACCCACCCCTTGTCACCCAGCGGATTGATCGTGGGGGCATGCAGGGCGGGCAGGATTTTTGAAATTTCGTCAACCTTGGCCGTCTGGGCATTCATCTTCAGGAGCACGCGGGATTCAGCCGCCAACGCGCCCTGGAGTAGCATGGCGATCTGCTCGATCTTGCCGCGCTTCCACCCGTCCTGCCAGGCTTTCTTGTTGGAAATGAACTTGGTGGTGGACGTCAGCACCACATCCACGATGCGCAGGTTGTTGGCCCGCAGCGAGGACCCTGTCTCGGTCAGTTCGACAATGGCATCCACCAACTCCGGCACCTTCACCTCGGTGGCTCCCCACGAGAATTCAACTTCGGCCTGAACCCCGTGTTTCTCAAGATACCGCTTGGTCAGACCAACCGCCTCGGTGGCGATACGCTTGCCCTGCAAGTCCTTGACAGACTGAATCTTGGAATCGTTATGCACGGCCAGAACCCAGCGGACGGGACGCATTCCCTGCTTGGCATAGATCAGGTCGGCGACCTCATGCACCTCGGAGCCGTTCTCCTGGATCCAGTCAAACCCGGTAATGCCGGCATCCAGCACGCCCAGCTCCACATACCGGCTGATTTCCTGGGCCCGGATCAGGCGCGCATCGATTTCGACATCATCCACGGTGGGAAGATAAGAACGCGAACCCACCGAGACCTTGAACCCGGCCTTCTGGAACATCGAAAACGTGGCGTCCTGAAGACTGCCCTTGGGTAACCCCAATATCAACTTGTTCATGGTAATTCCTTTCAATCCAAGCCCCTACCCATCGGGCTAAAGCGGCGGGATACTAGGCGAATCCTCAAAAACCGTCCATCATTATCTTGCCCCATCCTCCATCAGCCGGCCCGGACGCGGCGGCCTTCGACTCGAATTTTGCCCGCCGCGATCAGTTGCAGCGCCTCCGGAAAGGCAATGTGCTCCTGCTCCTGGATCCGGGCATGGAGGGAGAAGGCGGTGTCGTCATCAAGGACCGGAACGACCTTCTGGAGAATGATCGGACCTGTATCCGTCCCGGCATCCACGAAATGCACCGTGCAGCCCGCCACCTTGGCACCATAATCGAGCGCCTGTTTCCAGGATTCGGTTCCCGGGAAAGCCGGCAACAGCGCGGGATGAATATTGATCATCCGGTTCGTGTAGGCGGCCAGAAGCCCGCCCTTGATAATCCTCATGAACCCGGCCAGCACGACCACCTGGGCATCATGGCGCCGCAGCGCCTCAAGGTACCGCTGCTCGCCCTCGCCCTCCAGCTTGGTCTTGAAGGGGGCCGCACTCACAAATTCAGCCGGGATCGACTGACGTCGCGCACGCTCAAGGATAAACGCATCCTGCACATCCGAAAGGACACACACCACCCGGGCATTCAGCCGGCCCGCCACTATGGCATCCATGATCGCCTGGGCATTGCTACCCTTGCCAGAACCCAGTATCGCAATCCTCAGCGGAGCTTTCTCATTCATAGGGGCAGATCATAAACACCCTCCCCCACCTCTGACAAGTTATTCGACCTAGGGGGTGCCCCGCCACCTTGCGTGGCGGGAACCGAGCCTTTTTGCGACCCGTGGCACAAGGCCACGGGGACGCCCTCCTGTAACTGCCCCCTCGATTTAAAACCTCGATCTTGAACGGTTCCTTCCTTTGGTGTAATTTGGACTGTTTTAGGAGTATTTCAGATGCCAAAAGAAGTAAAAATCGTTTTCCAGCCATCCGGCCGCACCGTTCATGCCTTGCCTGGGACCACCCTCCTCGAAGTGGCTGCCCGCGCCGGCTTCATCGTCCATACCCCTTGTGGCGGGGTATCCAAATGCGCCAAATGCCTCGTCCGGGTCCATGGCGGAAGCTGCGCGCCGTCCGACAATGAGATCTCCGCACTAGGCGAAACCCGCATTGCCGAAGGGTTCAGACTGGCCTGCCAGGCCCGCATAACGGGACCGCTCACCATAGAAATCCCGGACATCTCCCTGTTCCAGACGCACCAGCAGATCCTCACCAGCGACAGCGGCGGCGTCATGGATCTCGATCCCCGGGTACGAAAAACCGTGATCCCCTCGCTACCGGCCCCGTCTGGCGAGTCAGGCTCCGACATTGAGCGACTAAGGGCCGCGGGCGTCACCGCCCCGCTTGGCATCGCCGCCATCCGGGCACTGCCCGGCCTGCTGCGCTCCCCGGAGAACATGATCACCGCCGTACAAGTGGATAACGAAGTCATCGCCGTTGAATCCGGCGATACCTCCGCCGCCTGTTATGGCATCGCCTTCGATATCGGCACCACCACCCTGGTCGGCACGCTCGTCAACCTGGTGACCGGCGCCGACATCGCCGTGGCCGCGCGGGTAAATCCCCAGACCTCCTTCGGCGATGACGTCATCTCCCGGATCCAGAAGTGCCGCACCGGAAAAGGCGGCCTGCAACAGCTCCAGTCATCCGTCCTGGACGGAGTCAACCGGATCATCGATGAACTGGAACGCAAGGCGTCCGTCAGCCGGCAGGTTGTTTATGAAGTGGTTTTCGCAGGCAACACCACCATGCAGCAGATCCTGTGTGGCATTGACCCCTCGGCCCTGGGGGAAATCCCCTTTCTTCCCGCTTTCCGCGAGGCACTGGAATTTTCCGCCTCGGACCTCGCGCTTCATGTCCACCCCTGCGCGAAGGTGTATGTCTTCCCCCAGATCGGCGGCTTCGTCGGGGGCGACACCACCGCCGGAATCGTCGCCACTCGGCTTGATCGCGCCACCCAGCCCACCCTGCTGGTGGATATCGGAACGAACGGGGAAATCGTGCTGAAAAACGGGGACATGATGCTGGCCACCTCCGTGGCGGCCGGCCCCGCCTTTGAAGGGGCGCGCATCACCAATGGCATGCGTGCCACTGGCGGCGCCATCGAAAAGATTATCCTGAATCGCGATGTCAGCCTGAATGTCATCGGCAACACCAAGCCGGCCGGACTTTGTGGAACCGCTCTGATAGACGTGGCGGCCGAACTGCTGAGGGTGGGCATCCTGGATTGCACGGGGCGTATCCTGCCCCCCGCCGAGGTGCCCCGGGATCTTGCACCGGCACTCCGGGACCGGCTCGTGGAAGACAAGGGCGAAACCCATTTCCTGCTCGTTCCTGCCTCAAAATCGGCCACCGGAAGTCCCATCCTCCTGTACCAGCGTGATGTGCGCGAGCTTCAACTCGCCAGTGCCGCCATCCGGGCAGGCATCAACATCCTGCTGAACATGGCCGGGGTCGAGCCCGCCGATATCGGCGAAATCCTGCTGGCGGGCGGCTTCGGGAATTTCATCCGCCGCAACCATGCCCGCCGGATCGGAATGCT
>JBAXRC010000053.1:0-8954 GCA_037131415.1 bacterium
TCTGTACAGTATCCTGTCCATATGAATGCAATAACATACACTGAAGCCAGAGAAACATTGGCCGAGACGATTCGCCGTGTTTGTCAGGATCACGATCCAATTATCATCACGCGCAAGCGGGAGGATTCGGTCGTCATGATTGCGCTGGACGACTTTGAATCCCTCACCGAGACCGCCTACTTGCTCCGTAGCCCGCGGAACACCCGACGGCTTCTGGATTCCATCAAGGAACTGGAGGAGGGGAAAGGGATTGAAAGGGTTCTTGCAGAATGAAGATTGTTTTCTCAAGCCAAGCGTGGGAAGACTATCTCCATTGGCAACAGACGGATCGAAAACTGCTTAAGCGAATTAATGAGCTCATCAAGGAGGTTGTCCGTACTCCGTTTGAAGGAACCGGAAAACCCGAGCCTCTGCGTCACGCACTGGGCGGATACTGGTCCAGGAGAATTAATGACGAACATCGCCTCATCTACAAAGTGGAGGGCGATTCCGTTCTCATCGCTCAGGCGCGATATCATTATTAAGCCAACCAGGCCTCGCACGCGACGGCGAGTACGCCGCGCATGAAGGCGGACGTTGGCTGATAATGAATAATTGACTTCAGGCATATCGATCTGGTAAAGGTATTACAGATAGGAGATCGATATCATGAATACTGTAACCGTATCCCCGAAATTTCAAGTGGTGATTCCACTTGCTGTACGTGAGCGCAATCACATTCGGGTGGGTGAGCGCCTGCAGGTCATTAGTTTTGACGGACGTATCGAGTTGATCCCCGTGCGTGCCATGCGCAGCATGCGAGGCTTTTTAAAGGGATTTGATGCCCAGTTTAAGCGTGACGAGGCGGATCGGACATGAATGTGGTTGACACGTCAGGTTGGATCGAGTTCCTGTTTGAAGGAGGAAACGCCGATGTGTTTGCCCCGCTGATCGAAGACGTCGACAACCTCTTGGTTCCCGTTGTTTGCCTGTACGAAGTCTTCAAGAAAGTGAATGCGGTTGCCGACGAACAGAAGGCCTTGCAGACCATCGGGCAGATGAAGCAGGGTAAAGTGATCGACCTCTCAGAACCGCTTGCGCTCCGTGCGGCCCTGATCAGCCTTAAACACCACCTCCCCATGGCCGACAGTTTTATTTTATCGACCGCCTGGTCGGAACAGGCAACGCTCTGGACTCAAGACGAACACTTCGAAGGTCTGCCTGGAGTCGAATATATAAAAGCCCGAACCAAGGCGCCCAGCGTACGCAGCAAGCCGCGCCGCTGACGCCTCCTGTTCGGCAATACACGGAATAAATATAAAATTCAGAAAACAAGGTGTTGCCGTAAGGCACACGTTGTAGTACGTTATGGGCATGGATCACTATCAATGGAATCCTGAGAAGAATGAGCAACTCAAAGCCGAGCGAGGGCTCAGTTTTGAGCAAATGGTGATGCATATTGAGGGTGGCGATCTTCTGGCTGTGAATGAACACCCAAATCAGGGGCGATATCCCGGTCAGCAGATTCTGGTCGTTCGAGTTGGGGATTATGTGTACTTGGTGCCGTTTGTGGAATCAGCGGATGGTCGCTTTCTCAAGACGATTATTCCAAGCCGAAAAGCAACACGCCAGTTTATGGGAGAATACGATGAAGAAGACAAAACTTGATGCAGAGGAGCAGGATATTCTCGACTCTTTTGAGCGTGGCGAATGGAAACCCGTAGCCAATCAAAAACGAGAAATTGCACGCCATGCGCAGTACGCGAAGAACACATTGGCGAAAGACCAGAGAGTCAACATTCGAATATCCTCAAAAGATCTTGAGCAACTTCAAACCATTGCGGTTGAAGACGGCTTGCCCTATCAAACACTCATGGCTAGCGTCTTGCACCGGTTCGTCTCAGGACGATTCGTGGAAGTCTCCAGCCGAACATCCGGTCGCAGCGTACACGCTGCCGCGCGCCGCTGAACCGGGGCGTTCGCCAGCAAAGATGATTGACGCGTACATACAAGTGTGCATATATTAACATCATGTTCGAATGGGACAAAGTCAAGGCGGCAAAGAATGAGACGAAGCACAAGATTGCCTTCGCGGATACGTTTGGCGTCTTTGAGGATCCTCATGCACTGACCCTTGATCAGGTCGTGGATGGCGAAGAGCGTCAAGTGACGATTGGCATGGATGCCTTTGGGCGTGTTCTGGTTGTGGTATACGCGTGGCGTGGCGAGACGATCCGGATCATCTCGGCACGCAAAGCATTAAGACATGAGGTTAAGCAGTATGAACAACAAATATGATTTCAGCAAAGCGCGCCGCGGTGCGGTCGTGCCCCCTTCAGGGAATAAGGTGCGCATCACGATTCGACTGGATCGTGACATAGTGGAGTGGTTTAAGGCTAAGGTTGAGCGCCAGGGTGGTGGCAACTACCAGACCAGCCTCAATGATGCCCTCCGGGCATTCACTGAGCATCAGGACGAATCCCTTGAAAAGATTCTCCGCAAAGTTGTTCGGGAAGAAATCAGAAAAGCATCCCAAGAAATCGGCGAACCAGCTCTTTGACGGCCGGGATTCGAAGCCCACTTTTTTTGGCGTTTGCTTGCTCACTTGTCGCGCCCACCGACTACTTGAGGGAGCTGTCGTATTCGTCCGCATGGCGCCACTGGGACATAGTGACGACCGTCTTTGTCCTCGCGTGGGTGGTACTCGTCGTTCAAGGGCTTTGCGGCATGTGGCTAATGGCCTGTCGGAGAGTGGAATCGGATGATAGCAAGACACCGAACAAGAGCGTGGACACCCTCGTTTCACCCGGCGCGAACGCCGGGTGAAACGAGGGTCACGCTCGCCGTTCGGGAAGAAAGGAAATGGCAAACATGAAGGTTCTCTTTTCGGCAGCGTGCGCGGTGTGGATGATCGGACTAAGTGCTATGGGAGGGGAACAGACGACAAATGTACTCGCAGACATTCCGTACGCCGACGGCCAAGTGGGGAAACGGAAACTCGTCGACGAGAAACACCTTTTTGTCATGCAAGTCGGACTGAAGCCCGGCCAGCAAGTTCCGCAACACAACGCCAACTCTAATGTCCATCTGTTGATTGTCGAGGGCGAGGTCATTGTAACTCTGGATGGCAAGGACACTATCGCCACCAAGGGAGATCTGCTTCCTGTCGCTTTCAAGACGCTCATGAGCATACGGAATGCCTCCCAAGAGAACGCATCGTTCCTGAACATAAGAAGCCCGAATCCAAGCGAAATGAAACCATAAGACCCGAATCGGCTCCCCGTGAACTGAATGGAAATTGATCCGAAGACAAACAAATTGACAAACAATGGGAGATGCACTACGTTGTATTACGGGAGAAAATAGATATGACAACGTTGACCATTCGTTTACCGGAGTTACTGAAAAGCGATCTCGATGAAATCAGTCGGGAGGAGCATAAGGCTGTCAGTGACATTGTGCGAGAGTCTCTCAGGCGCTATATCGCTGTCGAAAAATTCCGATCCGTTCGCAAAAGAATTCTCCCCTTTGCTGAAGCCCAAGGACTTCTGACTGATGACGACATCTTCAAGGCCCTGTCATGAGGGTCATTATTGATGCCAATGTCGCCATCGCCGGTGCCGCTTCTCGCGGTTTGTGCGAGGCGATCATGGAACTTTGCCTTGAGCATCATCGCGTCGTTTTATGTGAAGGCATTCTAACGGAAATTGAAGAGAAATTGAGATCCAAGCTCAAGGTCCCTCCAGCCATTGTTGCTGAATATGTGAGAGTGTTGCGTCATAGCGCCGAAATCGTGGAACCGGAACATGTTGATAAGGGGATTTGCCGGGATCCCGATGACCTGATGATTCTTGGTTTGGTTTACCCCGGGAACGCAGATGTCATAGTCACAGGAGATAAGGATTTGCTGGTCATCGCAGAATACAAGGGCGCCCGAATTCTGAATCCTCGCAGTTTTTGGGAATCAAACAAAAAAGAGAGATGACCATCGAACAAGCCAATGCTCGCGACGGCGAGTACGCCGCGCAAGATTGGCCGCGTTGGCAAAACAAATATAATGATTATGTCGAGCCCGGTTGATAGAATGTCGTCAGCCAATTGGAGATTAAGCCATGACAAAGGAATTCAATGTAGTAATTGAGAAAGATGAGGATGGTTTCTTTGTGGCATCAGTGCCCGCTTTGCGCGGATGCCATACACAAGCCAAGTCACTCGATGTCCTGATGAAAAGGATTAAAGAGGCCATTGAGCTTTGCATGGAAGTTGAGGATCCTGTTTCCAATCAGTTTGTCGGTGTCCAGCGTGTTGCGGTCATGGCATGAGCACTGTTCCCTCCCTCAACGGCTTTCAACTCATCAAGGCGCTTCGGCGCCTTGGCTTTGAAATCATCCGGATCAAGGGTAGTCACCACTTCCTCCGTCACCCTGATGGACGATGCACGGTGGTGCCAGTTCACCGTGGCGAGAGCATCGGTCGCGGACTTCTCGCTCAAATCCTCCGGGATTGTGAATTCACCAGAGAAGAAATTCAGAACGAAATCTGAGCGAACCAGATCTTGCTGGCTATCGTGTCATTTATGCCATCTTGGGACCACAATTCCTTGTCCTGCGAATTGGCCACCTACGGGAAATCTATGAAAAATGATCGACCCAGAAAGTCCAAGTTACCTCGCGTTCCGCTCGGAACCTGACTTTCAACGTTGGCCACTACAGACTGGCCACTACAGATGAATTGACGATATGTACAGAATACTGTACTTTTCTGTACAGATTGGAGATTAACTATGACAACCGTAACTTTAACCGAATTCAGGAGTCATGCATCAGGAATGCTGAGCCGGGTGGAGCATGGCGAAACATTGCTGGTGCTCAGACATGGGCGTCCTATTGCGGAGGTGTTGCCTGTTGCGAGTCAAAACAAGGAACAATCCTCGTGGAAAAGGCCCGCTCTTCGCCTCTCTACAAAAGGAATGAGCCTCTCTGCAACCATTCTGGCGGAGCGCGATCATGAAAGCGTATCTTGATTCCTCCGCTTTTGCGAAGCGCTTTATCGAAGAAAGCGGAAGCGATGGAGTCGAGTCCATTTGCGCCCAAGCATCGGAACTTGGTCTGAGCGTAATTTGTGTGCCCGAGATTATTTCCGCAATGAACCGACGACGACGCGAACACACGCTGACCCAAGATCAGTATCATGTCGCAAAAAACCGATTGCTTGATGATGTCCGCGACGCGGACATCATTTTCCTCACTCCAACTGTGATTGGATCAGCCATCCTGATCCTTGAGGCAAGTCCCGTTCGGGCGATGGATGCCTTGCATGTGGCCTGTGCGCTTGAATGGGGGGCGGAGTTGTTTGCCTCATCCGACAAGAAGCAACTCCAGGCGGCAAAGCGAGCCGGAATGAAAACGAAACAGATATAAACGGCCAACCACACCTCCGAGTTTACGTCGCTGACGCGCCGAAACTCAAGGTGGGCGTTCGCCCCGAAATGATGATTGACGACGGTATGACCATGGTTATACCATTTGACCATGAAAACAGCCATATCAATACCGGACGACATTTTCAGCGCGGCGGAGAATTTCGCCCATCAAAGCCACTTGAGCAGAAGCGCTCTATTTACGCGCGCTTTAGCGGAATTCTTGTCTCGCCAGCGGAATGAAGGGGTGACGGAACGGCTTAACCGACTGTACAGCAGTGAAGAGTCGCACCTTGATGCAAGCCTCTCGAAAATGCAGGCTTCCGTGGTTTCCAAGGAGAAATGGTGATGCACCGGGGCGAGATTTGGTGGGCCTCCCTGGGTGAACCTGAAGGGTCGGGGCCGGGATATCGTCGCCCTGTACTCATTGTGCAGTCGGACGAATTCAATCGTAGCCGGATCAGTACAGTTATCGTTGCGGTTCTCACGTCAAATGTTGCTCTGGCTCAAGCACCAGGCAATGTTTTGCTCAAGGCGCGGCATGCGGGACTTGCCAAGGATTCCGTGGTCAATATCTCGCAGGTGATCACCATCGACAAGCAATGCCTGACGGAAAAGGTCAAGAAGGTGGATCCGTCCGTGATGACGGAAGTTGATAACGGACTCCGGCTTGTCTTAGCCATTTGAAATTCACCATACCTCGGAGTTTACGTCGCTGACGCGCCGAAACTCAAGGTGAGCGTTGGGCAAATGAATTATGATTTGATGATGTATCCCATTTGTGCTACAGTACAGACAATGAATGGAGATGATTTATGAGCAAAAGCGCGATGTTGAGAGCAAGACTTGAGCCGGAATTGAAGCATGACGCAGAGGCGATTTTCACGCGTCTAGGGCTGAATTCCACGCAAGCGATCACGATATTTTATAGGCAGGTTGAACTACATCAAGGTCTTCCCTTTAATGTCACCGTGCCGTCGGCTACCACCACGCGGACATTCGACGCCACCGATGAGGGGCGCGATCTTGTTGTCTGCAAGAATTCCGCAGATATGTTCAAAAAACTGGGAATCTGATGTATATCCCGGTTTACACAAAGCAGTTTGAGAAGGATCTCAAGCTTTGCAAGCGGCGAGGGAAAAATCTGGAGAAATTCAAGATCCTCGCCTGCACCTTGATTGCCGGACAAGCTCCGGATCCCATTCATCGCGATCACAAACTTGTCGGCAACTATCAGGGGCGGCGGGATTGTCACATGGAATCCGATTGGATCCTGATCTACAAACTCGACAACGAGCTCATCATTTTTGAAAGAATGGGAGCCCATTCAGACTTGTTTAAGAAATGAAGTCGCACATCCAGGCCTCGCACGCGACGGCGAGTACGCCGCGCATGAAGGCCGTAGTTCGACAAAGACATTTTGACAAAACCGATGATGTGTCGTACGGTATTGCGTACGAAAGGAATTTAGCATGACAACACTTACAGCGACCGAGGCGCGGAAATCACTTTACTCTCTTCTGGATGATGTGGCGGAATCCCACAAGACGATACAGATTACCGGAAAACGACATTCGGCCGTACTGGTTTCGGGTGAGGATTGGAGTGCGATTCAGGAGACGTTATTCTTGACCGCCATTCCGGAAATGCGGAAGTCCATTCTGGAGGGAATGAGGACTCCTGTTGGGAAATGCAGCAAGGAGCTTAAGTGGTGAGCTGGACGCTTGTCTTTACCAAACAAGCCCAAAAGGACGCGAAGAAGCTCAAGGCGTCTGGCTTGAGGCCAAAATCCGAACGACTGCTTGAGATTTTGGAGTTGAATCCTTATCAAAATCCACCTCCCTTCGAGAAACTCGTCGGAGATTTGGCGGGTGCGTGTTCCCGGCGCATCAACATACAGCATCGACTGGTGTACCAGGTTTTGGAAGACATTAAGACGGTTAAAATCATTCGACTGTGGACGCACTACGAATAGAGCATCTTTGTGTTTATTATGTCCTGAGATTCGCTATTATCCCGCCTCATGAATCAGGAGATACCCATGTCCATTACAGAGATGATTGCCGGCGCAACTCCCGGCATGTACGCCTACATCACCTTTCTGGTGTTCTGTTTCGGGGCCTGCATGGGCAGTTTCCTGAATGTGTGCATCTGGCGCATCCCGCGCGAGGAATCCGTCATCTCGCCGGGCTCACACTGCCCCCACTGCAACACGGCCATCGCCTGGTATGACAACATCCCGATCATCAGTTACCTGGCCCTCAAGGCACGCTGCAGGCAGTGTGGAGCCCCGATCTCAAGCCGGTATGTCATTGTGGAATCCCTGATCGCCGTGCTGTTCGTCCTGGTCTGGCTCAAGCTCGGAATTCCGTCGGCACCCCCACCCTGGGGCCTGACGCCCGTCTTCACCCTGGCGATCATTCCAGTCTATTGGCTGGTGGTATTCGGCCTGGCCCTGGGCACCTTTGTCGACCTGGAACATATGATCATCCCCGACCGCGTCTCCCTGGGCGGCATCGTACTGGGAATCACCTTCAGCGCACTGGTCCCCTCCCTGCATCGTGAGACTGACGGCTACGGCGGATTCCTGACCGCCTTCCTGGGCGCCGCCGTCGGCGTCGGAATCCTCTGGCTCGTGGCCGTCCTCGGCAAGCTGATCTTCCGGAAGGACGCCATGGGCATGGGCGACGTGAAGCTGATGGGCGCCATTGGCGCCTTTCTCGGCTGGCAGGCCGTGCTGTTCACCCTGATGATTTCCTCCTTCCTCGGCGGCGGGGTGGGCATTGCCCTGGTTACCACCGGCAAGAAGGAAATGCAGAGCAAAATCCCTTATGGCCCCTACATCGCTCTGGCGGCACTGATCTGGCTACTGTGGGGCCCGACCCTGTGGAACGCCTACCTCAACTTCCTAATGCCACCGTCGTCACCTTAAAAGGGGTCAGGGTTCGGGACAGAGGGGGAAAAGGCAAACCGCGGATGGACGCGGAAAACGCAGACGAATTCAGATTTCCCCATCAGCGTCTTCTGCGTTGGTCTGCGGTTGCTTTCTTCCTGGAATTACTCCGCCCTGCTCCACCGCGCAAAGAAACCGGTAGGTAGCACGCGCTTGCAGTGGCTGTTCTTCATCACCATCGTGCCGGCCTCCAGCTTGCCGCCGAATTTCTCAAGCCACGGCACAAGCAGGTTCTTCATGAGGGGCGGGGAGAAACCCAGGGTATGGCAGGTGAACAGGACAAAGCGGGGCTTGTCGGACATCAACGGCAGAAGAAGATCCAGCAACTTCATCAGGTTTTCCTCGAGAATCCACTTCTCACCCTCAGGGCCTTTTCCGTAACTTGGCGGGTCAAAGATGATGGCGTCATACTTCCGCTCGCGGCGCCCTTCCCGGGCCACGAACTTCGTGACGTCATCGGTAATCCACCGGATTGGTGCGGCCTTGAGCCCGCTGGCCTCGGCATTCCGGCGCGCCCAATCGTTGATATCCGGAACCGCATCCACATGACAGACCTCGGCGCCCGCCTTGGCCGCCAGCAGGGTCATCGCGCCGGTATAGGCA
>JBAXRC010000054.1:0-8912 GCA_037131415.1 bacterium
GTGAAAAGGGGATCCTTGAACTCAGCGAAGGTCAGGAGACCACGTCCTGCGCGGGGGCCGATGGAATCATGCCGATCCCCTTTACGGTCCGGCTGGTGAAATTTGAACTCGAGCTTTACAAGTCCCCGGGTCAGGCCGCTGGGGCTGAAGGTGATGTGCTTTTCGTGCAATGGCCCGAAAAAGGGCTGGCCGTAAAACTTCCCGTCGAGCTGATGAAGGCGAATGTTGTGGTGCCTCCCAGGGAACAGATGGCGCCAGACAATGCCTTCCGGGTGACAGTAGAGCGGTATGTTCCGGATTTCTTCATGGATTCGGCCACCGGGGAAGCGAAAAGCCGATCTGACCAGCCCAACAACCCCGCCCTCTATGTGTCGGTGACGGGGGGTGGGATCACCAATGCCCAGTGGGTCTTTGCGCGCTTCCCTGATTTTTCAAAGCATTCTGGACCGAAAGGGGGGGCGGCGATGCCGCTTCAATTCCAGTTCCTGAGCGGAAGCGCGAATCAGGCGGCGATGGGTCGATCATCAGGACCGGTGAAGGCTTTTCGAAGCACAGTGGAACTGCTGGAGAACGGTCAGGTGGTCCTGAAGAAGACCATTGCGGTGAATTCACCCCTGGCCCACCGCGGATACACTTTCTACCAGGTGAGTTATAATCCGGAGGATCTGACCTGGACCGCGCTGCAGGTGGTGCGCGATCCCGGTGTTCCGATTGTCTATGCGGGGTTCCTGTTGATGATGGTGGGCCTGACGGTTGTTTTTTGTGTCGGGCCCTACCTGGATGACAAGCGGAAAAAAGCGAGGGAGGCGGTATGATCAGTCTGTTTAACGCGGGCTTGGCGGCGTATGTGGGTGCCTTAGTCTTCGCCGTAGTTTACTTGATGTCCTCGCGGCGCTTTTTTGATATGGCCGCCAATACGCTGATGGCGGCCGGGGCGCTGATCCAGACTGTCTATATCGGCATGCGGTGGGTGGAGGCCGGCCGGGCGCCGTTCAGCAACATGTTTGAGTCCCTGGTGCTGTTTGCCTGGTCGGTGGCCGTGATCTACCTGATCCTCCGGATCCAGCGGAATATTCCGTGGCTGGGTGCCGCCGCTTCGGTGTTCAGCGCCCTTGCCCTGGCGCATGCCAGCACGTTCGAGGCGGACATCAAGCCCCTGATGCCAGCGTTGCAGAGCAATTGGCTGTCGTTCCATGTGCTGACCTGTTTCCTCGGGTATGGCGGATTTGCGGTCGCCTTCCTGCTCGGGATCGGGTTTCTGGTGGCGGATCGGAGCGCCAGCAAGGTGAAGCCTGAAACGCGCGAAGCGTTGGAAACCGTGATGACGCGGACTATCTCGTTCGGATTCCTGTTTCTCACGCTGGGCATCCTGACCGGCGCCGTGTGGGCGAATTCAGCGTGGGGTACCTACTGGTCCTGGGATCCCAAGGAAACGTGGTCCCTGATCACCTGGTTCATCTACGCGATCTTTTTGCATTGCCGGTTCATGAGAGGCTGGCGCGGCCAGGCCTCGGCGTTGATTTCCATTATTGGGTTCGCCTCGGTCCTGTTCACCTATTACGGCGTCAATTTCCTCCTGTCAGGGTTGCATAGTTATGCCCAATGACAGGGAATCTCGTTGAATCATGGATTTTTCATAAAAGGAGCATCAGCTGATGAAAAGATTAATACTTGGAACGGGTCTGTTTCTGGCCTGTTTATCTGCCGGATTCAGTGAGGAGAAAGCCGGAATACCTGCGGGGGGATGTCCCTCTGGTGGATCCGGGATGGCCTCCGCGACCTGTCCGTCCTCCGCACAGGCTGGGACACAGCCGACGGCGGCCAGCAGCGTCAAGGGTAAGGTGACGCAGACCATGAATGCGGGCCGGTACACGTATATTGCGCTGGATGATGGAACCGGCGAAAAGTGGGCGGCGGCGCCGACGTTTGAGGTGAAGGTCGGGGACAATGTGGAAGTCCAATCCGGCATGATGATGAAATCCTTTCACAGCAAGTCCCTTAACCGGACTTTTCCGGAAATCCTGTTTGCCGAGGCGATTCTCAATGTGACCAAGTCACCTTCGGTGACGGCTCCTGTTGTGGACAAGCCGGCTTGCGGGAAAGCTGAGGCGTTGGCGGCGATGAAACCAGCCAAGATCGCGCCTCCCGAGGGAGGAAAAGCCCTGGTTGATGTGATCAGCCAGCGAAAGGCGCTGTCAGGGAAACCGGTGACGGTCCGCGGTAAGGTGGTCAAGTACTCGTCCAAAATCATGGGGAAGAACTGGATCCATCTTCAGGATGGCAGTGGCAAGGAGGGTGACGCGGATCTGGCTGTGACCACGGACGCCGTGGTCAAGATCGGCGACATTGTCACGATGACCGGAACCGTTGTTGTCGACAAGGATTTCGGGTACGGCTACCGGTATGATGTCCTGCTCGAAGGCGCGACGGTGAAGTGAGATTTGAGATCTTAAATTTCAGATTTAAAATTTCATCTTTCAGATCTCAGATCTGAAAGATGATTACTGCGGGCCGCCGGTATGGCATTCGCTGCACTTGGTGTCGTCGAGCTCTCCGCCGGGATGCTCGAAGGCATGGCCCTTGGCGCTGAGTTTCTCCAGCTGTTCACCCTGTCCCTGGGCGACGATGATGTGGCAGATATTGCACTCGTTTGCCTTGATTGAGAGCTTGCCGTCGCCGGACTTGTGTTCCCCGTCATGGCACCTGAAGCAACCCGGGGATTCCATGTGGCCCAGGTTGCTGGGGTGGGTTTTCCAGCTGGTTTTCATTACCGGGAAAAAGTTCTCTCCGTAAATCTTGAGGATCTCGGCCGTTGCGGCCTGAAGGCGGGTATCGCCCGGGTATTGCGTAGTGAGGGTTGCTGCGATTTTGTCCTGTGCTTCCTTTTCGGTGGCATAGGGGGCGGTCAGGAGTTCGACCGCGTTTTTCTTGATCCGGGGCATGGTCGGATCGAGAGCACCAAGCGACAGGGACATATCCACGGACTCGGCCGGGCTGCGGAAGATGTGCGAGGGGCGGTTGTGGCAGTCGATGCAGTCCATGCGTCGGATGACATGCTTGGAGGGATCCAGCTTGAATCCCGGGACGGAATATTCGGTGACCACTCCCTGGAGGTCCGTCCGGCGGACCCAGGGGATGACCTGGCGCCGGTCGTCCGTGGCGACATATTCGATTTTATTCCCGACATTGATGTGCGAGTGAATGCCCCCGACAGGGCCCTGCGCGGGATCACCGCCGCCCACCTTCAGGAGAAGTCTGATGCTGTACGGCGTGTTCGTCTCGTCGGCCATGTAGCGTGTAATTGTCCGATCCAGGTTCCCGACGAATTTGGAAGGCCAGTGGCATTGTTCGCAGGTGTCCTGGGCCGGGCGCAGGTTCTTGACGGGGGTTTCAATCGGGCGCGAGTAGGAGTTCCTGGCCACAGCGACAACCTGCCGAAGACCGCTGAGCTTGGATTTCACATACCAGGAGGCGCCGGATCCGATGTGACAGTCGGCACACTTGAGGCGGGCATGGGGGGAATGTTGAAAGGTTGTGTATTCCGGCTCCATCACCGTATGGCAGACCCGGCCGCAGAAGGCCACTGACTCGGTGAAATGGTATCCGTGGTAGAGCATGATGGCGGTTACCATGAAAACCAGAAGCCCGGCGTTCACGGTGATGATCAGGTTGCGGCGGATACGGGGGTTTGAAAAATCAAGCGACAGCACAGGTGGGGGCGCGCCTCCGGCTGTCCTGCTCATTTTTCGCCGCTCCAGGATCAGGCCGAGCCCGATGATGCCCAGACCCATGGCCAGGATTCCCGGGAGGATCAGGAACGCCACGATGCCGCTATACGGATTGGTCTCGCCCGAGAGGAGTTCCATGGCCATCAGGACGCAGAATGCCAGGATGCTACAGGACGCCATCAGCAATCCAAACAGGCTGAGCCAATTCCTGAAGATATTAAGTCCGGGCAGGGAGGGGTTGGCTTCAGTGTTCATGTTTTTCTTTTGTATCCGTCTCGGAGGCTTCCGTTTTTCCAAGGGTTTCGACATCCAGCCCATGCTCGTCCTCGTACCATTCTCTGGACACCTTGCCATCCAGCCAGGCGGTGTTGTTCGGGTAGATGTCCGGGTCGAGGAAGACGGCGTAGAAATGCCAGACAATGATGGCCAGCACAGCCAGGATCGCCTCGTAGAAGTGGATGGTGGTGGCGACCTCGATGACCCAGCGCGGCATCCAGTGGGTCATGTCCATCTTGAACCAGATCATGATGCCGGTGATGCCCATGAGTATGGTGCCCCAGACAACGGCCCAGTATTCCGCCTTCTCGCCATAGCCAAACCGGGGAAATTTCGGCTTGGGCGCGTGGGGCATGATCAGGTATTTCAGGTTGGCGAAGACATCCGTGAAATCGTTTTTGGCGGGCAAGAAGTCCTTGAACAGCTTCCGTCCGTCACGGGTGAACAGGAGATAGGCCACATGGGCGAGGGCGACTGCCAGCATGACAACGGCCGCGGCGCGGTGGCCCATCCGGCGGAAGGTCTCGCTGCCACCCACCAGATAGGCCATCCAGCCGTCGGGATACTTCAGGGCGAAGCCGGTGACGGCCAGGCTGATGAAGCTCACGAGCAGCAACCCGTGCTGGATGCGCTGGGTGAGGTTCATCCGGATGATCGAGCGGTCCCGCTTGCCGTAGATGTGGATCAGTTTCCGGCGGAAGGTGAGGAGGTTGTGGATCAGCATGCCCCCGATCACGCCGGCGATCAGGGTCAGGTAGATCCAGCGGACCCAGCGGTTGGCAATGCTGCCGATGTCCCGGCTGGGGGTATTGTCCATATGGACCTTGCCGAGGGAGAAGTTTTCATTGGCACCGGGATGGCACTTCTTACAGGTCTTCACCATGTTGGACGGATGGACCATGGAAAGGGGGTCGGAAGAGGGCAGAATCTTGTGGAACCCGTGGCAGCTGGCGCAGTTGGCCGCGCGGGTCGAGCCCAGCCGGGCGGCGAGCCCGTGGTAACTGTCGAAGAACGAGGAGGACCGGTTGGAGGGGAGGTTGTAGCGGGTATTGAGGCGTTCGGAGGCATGGCAGCGGCTGCACACCTGCTCCGCGATTTTCATGGGGGAGGCTGTTTTGAGCGTCTCAATCTGGTGGTCGGCGTGGCAATCCGTGCAGGTGGGCGCGTCTCGAAGGCCCTCGGCCATCGCCTTCCCGTGGATGCTTTCCCGCACCTCCTGAAGCACCTGCGCATGGCATTTCCCGCAGGTGGCCGCTTGGTTCTCATGGTTCAGTGGCGACGTGGCCGAGCGGATAGGGACAATGGCGTGGGACCCGTGACAGTTGGTGCATCTGGCGGCCTTCTTGCTGCCTGAAGCGGCCGCGATTCCATGGGCACTGGCCAGGTAGGTGGCGATATCCTTCTCGTGGCAGGGGGAGCAGGTTGCCGGCCCGGCCTTGAATCCATCCGGGTGCGGGGCTTCTCGGATATCTGTGTGACAGGAGGTGCACTGGTTGCTGCGATGGACGGAAGCGCCGAATGCCGCCGCCAGCGTCTTGTCGTCATGGCAGGTGAAGCAGTCCGAATTATCGAGGGCCCTGGCCCCGCTCCATGAGGCGCCCAGCGCCAGAAGGCTTATGGAAAAAATCCGACACAACCGGTTCATTTTCACTGGACTGTCCTTTTCTGCTTAATGAATGAGTCGTGATGCCATGGCGATAATGATCAGAACAAGCAGGATCATCCCGGTTCCGAAGAAGCAGTATCCGAATGTTCTGGCAATACGTTTCCAGCGTGCCCATTCATCCTTGACCCGGTATTCATCCAGGGTGCCTTCGGCCACCAGCCGGTCGTACCAGCGTTTGCGCTCATGGAGCATCTCGGCCTTGGAGATGCGTCCGGAGAAGATGACGGTGTCCATGGGAAATTTCTCCAGCCGGAAGTGGGTGTTGAAGAAGTGGAAGGTGAAGATGAATCCCGCCGCCAGGAGGGCCTCATCGGAATGCACGATCAGGGCGACATTGATGATCCAGCCCGGCATGAACAGGGAGAAGAATTCCGGGAACCACATGATGAGCCCGGAGGCGCCGATCATGGCGACGCCCCAGAAGACGGCCAGGTAGTCGAATTTCTCCCAGTACGTCCAGCGTTCAAATTCAGGACGGGGGCCCCTGCCGAAGAACCATTTCTGGTGGGCGATAAAGTCATCCCAGTCGCCCTTATTGGGGATCATGGAGTCCGGGCCCGTCATTTTGGCCCACAGCAGGCGTAGTTTAAACTTGCCTGTGGCCGGGTCGCAGTAGCCCTTCCGCTCCTTCCACATGGACGTGAAGCGCTCGGTCAGGTGCAGGGCAAAATAGACGAAGGTGATGATGGCGGCCACATGGTGCAACCACCGGGCGACCTGGGCGCCGCCGAGAACATGGAACAGGGTCTGGGCCCATTGCGTGTAATGGAATTTCAGGGGCATTCCGGTTATGACCAGTGTCAGGAAGCTGGTCACCACCAGGATATGCAACATCCGCTCGAACGGGGAGAATCGCGTGAACCACTCGTCACCCTTTTGCGTGCTGATCTTTGCGGCGCGGAAGGTCTTGGAGTCGTGCAGATAAAGATACCCGGACCGGAAAATCCAGAAGGCCGTATGGATGCCGAAGAATCCAAAGGTGCCGATCAGGAGGGCTGTCATGGCCATGAAGACCAGGTGCAGGAGCGGGTAGTGTTCGCGGTCGAGGGGGTTGGCATGGGGGAGATATTGGGTGAATCCTGTGGTGGCGCCCTGATGACACTTCTTGCAGGTGGCCACGATGTTGGTGGTGGAGAGGTGTGAGGCCGGATTCGAGGGGGGGAGGACGTCATGATAGCCGTGGCAGTCATAACACGCCGCCACATTGGGAGAACCCAGGGCAATCGCCTTTCCGTGATAGGTTTCGCGATAGTATTCGAGGCGATCCTTATGGCAGGCGCCGCACCGCTCATCGCTGATGGATTTGAAATGGCCGTCCCGGATGGTTTCTATCTGGTGGGCGGAATGGCAGTCGGTGCAAACCGGAGCCCGCTTGTCGCCTTTCGCCAGGAGTTGACCGTGTATGCTCGCATTGTATGTTTTTTCAATTCCGGTGTGACATTTTCCGCAGGTTTTTGCCGTGTTGGCATGATTGATGGGGGAATCGAAATCCACGCTGCGCTTGATGGTGTGGACGCCGTGGCAGTCAGAGCAGGAGGGCGCCTGTGTCAAGCCGAGCTGGAGTAGCGCGCGGCCGTGGATACTCTCGGCGTATTGGGCCGCCGCATCGGGATTTTTGACCTTGTATTCGGTCGTCAGGTTCGGGTTGCTATGGCAACGGGCACAGGTGCGGGGCAGGTTGAGTTTGAATACCGGGGAATCCAGTTGTTTGACGGGCCGGATATCATGGGAGCCGTGGCAGTCGGAGCAGGTGGCGGCGCCAAGCGATCCCGCTTTCCTGCTCATCCCGTGGATACTGCCGTTGTATTCCTTGACCGTGTCTTCATGACAGGTTCCGCATTGGGGCGGCGCAAGCGTGTCGGGGTGGGGGAGTTCCGTGATGCCCGTATGGCATTCGATGCACTGGAGGGAACTGTGAACCGATTTAGCCAGGGCGTTGGTCTTGATGCAGAGGGAATTGGTCATTCCCCCAGCGAGGCGGATCAGGGCGGGGTCGTCATGGCAGGTGAAACAGTCCTCATTGGTGATCTTGGCCGGTGCGCCAAGGGCCAGGGACGCCAGGCTCCATGCCAGAAGGATTCCCGGCGCGAAAAGCAAGCACCCGCGCTTAAGTGAAAATCCCCCTGTTTCACAAGAATAACGACGCATTCGTACCTCTTTCCTGTCTGCCTGTCATGATGCCGGAACCCCCACTTCGGAGGGAAGAGCATAAATCTTAAATTTACTGGAAGCGGGAGGGGGTCACAAGAGGAGAAATCTACAATTTATGGAACCTTTAGAGGGAGTCTCTGCCGCCATTCGCGCGGGGAAACGCCGTTTTTCTGCTTGAACCGGCGCGCGAAATAGCCCGGATCCCGGAACCCCGCCCCGGACGCTACTTGGGAAACATTCAAAGTGAGGTCTTTCAGGAGACGTTTCGCCATTTCAAGGCGCTGTTCAGTCAGGAATTCGGAGAAGCACTGCTTGTGGTGCTGATGGAACAGGTAGGAAAAATGATTGGGTGTGACCCGGCAGGCTGCGGCAATCACGTTGAGCCTGAAGGGGAGGTTTGGCTTGTTTGCCACCACATTCGACACGGTGTCAATGATTGAGGCGGCCGGGCTTCTTGAAAATGGAGTGGTCATTTTCGCCGGGGGGATATCCTTTCCGGTTTCGTGCAGGGGCGGGAGGGTGGCGCCTTTCAGTCCGGCTTCAATGGACGAGGTGATGATGCCATCAGGGGTATGCCGTTTCCGTTCCTTCCTGAGCTCACTTTCAATTCTTAACTTGTCTATGATCAGCTTCAGGGAGTCCCCCGCGAGGGTCATGATGAACTTGGCCAACTCCATTTTTTCCGGGTCAAGCTTATGCAGGTTCTGGTGGGCTTTTTTTAGTTTTTTCTCATCAAGACCAAACCGCTTTCCCTGTTTTTTGATGACATTCCAGGCTGTGACAGGTTTTTCCTCAACCAGGGTGCATGAGGTGAGGATCGCAAGATTGGTCTGCGGGTCATAGCCGGGTACAAGCCGGGACAGGGAGGATACTCCTGTGTGACACCGCTTCACCAGATCGGTTCCGGTTTTCGATGCCTGGCTCATCATGAGGTGGCACATCCGGCAGTGTTCGGCGCCTTCCTTGTTGCTTTGGATGAGTTTGCAGAAATCGGCCAGATAGTTGCCTTTTCCGACGGCGATCTGGTTCATTCCGCTTTGGCTCGGGAAGACGATCACCAGTCTCAGGCCGAGGTATTTCACGGCCATATC
>JBAXRC010000055.1:0-8856 GCA_037131415.1 bacterium
ACCCTGGACTCCATCCTGCGCCCCTATCAGAAAGAGGGGGTTAACTGGCTCCGGTTCCTTGAAGTCAACACCTTCGGCGGCATTCTGGCTGACGAGATGGGCTTGGGCAAAACCCTCCAGACCCTGACCTGGCTCGAGCTGGAACGGCATCATCCCGTCGCCCGGGGGAAACCCTGCCTGATTGTCTGCCCCACCAGTCTCGTCGGGAACTGGGCGGAGGAAGCCCAGCGATTCACCCCCTCGCTGAAAGTCCTCACCATTTCCGGCATTGACCGGCATGCCAAATGGGCGGAGCTTCCCCAGGCCAACCTGGTGATCACCTCCTATGCCCTGCTCCGCCGCGACGCCGACCACTACCGCGAACATGAATTCGGCGTGCTGGTGCTTGACGAGGCCCAGCACATCAAGAACCGCTCCACGCAGAACGCCATCGTCGCCAAGGAAATGCGGGCTTTCCAGAAAGTGGTGCTCACCGGAACCCCGATCGAGAACAGCGTCGCCGATCTCTGGTCCATCATGGATTTCCTGATGCCGCACTACCTGGGCTCGCACGACAGTTTCCGGCACCACTACGAACTCCCCATCGCCGAGGGTGGTCCCGAGGGCGATGCGGCCCAGGCCCGGCTCCGGCGCAAGCTCCAGCCATTCCTCATGCGCCGCCTGAAAACTGAGGTAGCCAAGGACCTGCCGCCCCGGATCGAACGCATCGCGTCCTGCACACTCAGCGCCGACCAGAAGGCCGTGTACAAGCAGTTGATCGACAACTCCCGCAACAAGCTCACCGACATGGTCGCCAAGCAGGGATTCCAGAAATCCAAGATGGAAGTGCTCAAGACCCTGCTGCGCCTGCGCCAGGCCTGCTGCCATCTCGATCTGCTGCGGATGGAGGGCCTCAAGGTCGAGGCTCCCTCGGCCAAGATGGAACTGTTCTTCGAACTGCTCGACGAGGCCCTCGACGGCGGCCACCGCGTCCTGGTCTTCAGCCAGTTTGTCTCCATGCTCACCATCCTCCGGAACCAGATGGATCAACGGCAGATTCCATTCTGCTACCTGGACGGCTCCACCAAGGAACGCATGCAGGTGGTTCACCAGTTCAACACCAACCGAAACATCCCCGTCTTCCTGATCAGCCTGAAGGCGGGTGGCGTCGGACTGAACCTCACCGGGGCCGATATGGTGATCCATTTCGATCCCTGGTGGAATCCGGCCGTCGAAAACCAGGCCACCGACCGCGCCCACCGTATCGGCCAGAAACGCACGGTCTACAGCGTCAAGCTTATCACCAAGGGGACCGTTGAGGAAAAGGTCCTGGAATTGCAGCGCAAGAAGAAAGCCGTCATTGACGCCACCCTCTCGACTGGCGAAACGGTGTTTAATGCCATGACATGGACGGATATTCAGGATCTCCTGACCCTGTAACCCTGTCTCACTACCCCTGTCTCTGCTACGCCGAAAGACACAAAGGCCATTTCCTCAAGATATCCGGATAATTTTTCGACATTTCCCAATCAATTGAGGATGAATGGCTTACGAAAACAAAAAAAACAAACCTCTGCGTTGGCATCGCTGATGCTTAAGATCCATCATGAAGAAGAAAGGATACGCAACATGAATACAGAAAATAAGCTGGCAGGTTTGATTATAGCTTTTGCCATAGGGGTGACAGGGATTTACGCGTGGGGAAATTGCGGAAGCTGTGCGGGAGACAAGGCCGAGGGTTGTAAGGAAAAAGTATGCCCTATTGAGAAAAAAGCGGACGGGTGCAAGGACGGAGTATGCCCCGCAGGCAAAAAGAGCGACAAGGCTTGCTGTACCAATGAAGTCAAAAAAGCGGAGGCGAAAAGCGAACCAAAAGGGGAATAGAAGAAAGGAGAACCATTAGAAAAGAAAAGCATTCAGAAGGAAGTCCGCCGGAGTCAAATTGATTTCGGCGGACTTTCCGTTTTGAAGAGATGCGTAAATTCTTTTGACTGCAATGAAAGAGAATGTAATGTTTACCGTAATTCCAAATGAAAGTGGAAGGGACAATTTAATTTTGATGCGTTGATGCGTTGGATTGCTTCATCTTAAAACCGGCAGTTTTGAATCAAGAAGCAAGACTCGTGGAGACGTGCCCCATGTGGGTGCGGCTCCTTGTCTTGTATTTCTTGAGGGGAGCCTGCCGGTTCCTAAGATGGGGTATAAGCTTTGGATCTTGCCCCGATATTTCGGACACATGGAGCGAAGTGATTTCATGTGTTATGCGACAAGTTGATTCTCGTAGTCAAGCGGCGAACAGCCCAGAGCGCTGTGCAGCCGGAACCGGTTATAGAACGTTTCGATGTAGTCAAAGACAGCCCGTCGAGCATCCTCCTTTGTTTTGAATGGTTTCACGATCCTCATGTCAGTTTTTAAAGTCGCCCAGAATGACTCCATGGCGGCGTTGTCATAACAGTTTCCCTTGGCCGACATGCTGCCTAGAACGTGGTGCTGGCTCAGGAGTGCTTGGAACTCCCGGCTGGCATACTGGCAGCCACGATCGGTGTGTGTAATGAGGCCGGGAATTGGTCCTTCCTGGAACACGGCTTTTGAGAAAGCGTCATTGACCAAAGATGTCTGCATATGATCACGAATCGTCCAGCCCTTGATCTTGCGGGACTTCAAGTCCATGAAGGCCGCCAGATACATCCACCCCTCCAGGGTGGGGATGTAGGTGATATCACCGACCCACACCTGGTTGATCCGCTCCACCGCCGGCAGCTCGGAAAGTCGGTTGGGACTGATGGGCAGATCATGGTTGCTGTCCGTGGTTCTCGGCTTGTAGCGGGCCTTCTGGGCGCCTTGGATGTCGTTCTGTTTCATCAGGCGGGCCACCCGCTTTCGGCCGCACGCAACGCCCTGCTTTTGAAGAGTCAGGGCTATTCTTGGACTCCCATACGTTTTGCGACTGTCGGCATAAACCAACTGGATCTTTTGGGCAAGCTCCTGATTAGCCTCTTGTCGTTTGCCCGGCTTGCGTCCCGCCCACTCATAATAGCCGCTAGGGGACACGGCCAAGGCCTCGCACAACTCCTGCACCCGGTATTCCGTCGACAAGGCTTTGATCATGGCATACCTCCCGGCGACGGTTCCGACAGGATGCCCATGGCTTTTTTTAAGATGTCTCGCTGCCGTGAGACCCGATCCAGCTCTTTATGGAGCCGCCGGATCTCATCAACCAAGTCCCCGGGCGTCGCTCCCCCCTTCCCCCCGGGGGAGCGGTCTCCCAACCCCTCCATCTTCTCCACATACGCTCTTTTCCAGATCCGCAAGGTCACATCACTGACCCCCAACTCACGGGATAACCCTTTCAGGCTTTTTCCGCTGGTCAGCAACATATCCACGGCATTTTGACGAAACTCAGCATCATATTTCTTTTGAATCCTCACGGTGAACCCTCCATACTTCAATAGTACTTCGTTCGCCGTGTCCGTCAATTCGGGGCAACCTCACTTTGGAGTTCGCGCCCTCTCTTTTGTCGCAAACTCCAAAAGAAAAAGGGGCTGAATATGTTAAATGCGCTAATGAAAATCTCTTGTAAAAAACTTTACGGAGCCTCCTTTTGCATCATGGTTATTTTGGCTGGGGGTAACGTTCAGGCGCAGGAATTCCAGTCAGTCACCAACCTTTCCAATCTTGAAGAGCTGGTGAATCAACCCTGGACAAATACCACCATCTTGATGCCCCCGGGGAACTTTCCATATACAACCGATTTGGGAGTGATGAGTTATCAGGATGGGTTTCCCCCCGAATTCCTGTCAACGCTTATTCCGTTGACTAACTCGGAAGTGGAAACATTTACTGTAGTGGTTATCGAGACGAACACAACCCCTCGCCAAAGATTCTACCTGAATTCAGAGGGGGTGGCTGCTCATACGACAACCGTCTCCATGGCGGGCTATCCAAGTAATAGCATCGTGGCGACCTACGGAGCCGTCCCCTCGTACCTGACCGGGACCAATCTGACCGAATGGTTTGATGAACGTGACCCCATCCGGCAAAAGGTCACGCTAACGCTTTTAAGCCAGTCCAATGCTGCCGCCTATTATGCCGCCATAACCAATGCGCTGGTTTTTGAACAGTATACGGAAACTGACACCAATACCGTTAATCTCATGGCGGGTTACAGCAACGACATCGCCTTCGTGAAAACGTCATCACGGGAAGGTGGGGTTTTTGAATATTATCTTCATGCCCCGACCAATATTGCACGGCTCAGTTTATTTGTTTCAACCAATCTCATGGATTCCTCGGGACGATGGAGTTTTCCAGCCACGTTGAATCATTCCAGTGACCCTCTCCATGGTGTTTACATGGGTGCATTTTCTCCGCTTTTTTTTGCTGCCGGTGATCCCTCTGTTGACTCTGATAATGACGGATTATCAGATTGCCTCGAAATTTACTTGTTTGGGACAGACCCTAACAACGCTGACTCTGATAATGACGGGGTGCCTGATGGGGCGGAAGTATACATATATGGATGCAACCCGTTGCTATCTTCCTCGGACGGAAGCGGCATGTTGGATGGCGAAAAGATTGGTTTAGGACTCAGTCCGACCATCTTTGACACGGATGGGGATGGAGCAGGCGATGCGGATGAGAAAATAAACTATTTCACAGATCCTAAAAACCCGGACACCGATAATGATGGGCTGATCGATGGGGCTGAGATTTCGGCTCATACCTATCCTCGATTTAGTGATACGGATGGGGATGGATTGTCCGATAAACAAGAAATTGATCTAGGAACCAATCCGCTACTGGCCGATTCGGATGGGGATGACATTGACGACAAATACGAACACGATATCGGCTGGAATCCATGTGATCCGTCAAACGCTTCGCAAGATGATGACGGCGACGGATTGACCAACCTTCAGGAATATCAATGGAGTTATAGCCCGAAATATGCAAACACTCATGATTATAGGCAAAGGCTGATTGTTGTGCCCGCGGGCGCAAATGGGAAGCCGAAAATCGCCGATACCATTCAAAAGCTGATTGCCCTAGATGAACCTACCAAGCCCGCGCGTCTTTGGGTTCGCCCTCTTGGGGCCGGGACGAATACACTCCCACAGCAATTGCACTTCAATGCCACTTCGGGTTTTTACATCAATGGAGTCGAGAGCACTTCGATTTCATCCCCTATCGCCATTCCGGCCGTGAAAACAAATATTGAGTTTAAGATAACCTCGACTTCGGCAGCATGGGGCACCTGGATGGCTTTCTGGCTTACGGATACAAATAATTATGAAAGCAGTTTTTGCAGAGCAACCGTCTATTCACCAAAAATATCCAAAACGAGCTTCAGCGTGGACATCATGTACGCAACCAATTATGCGATTTCTTCAGCCAATTACACGAACGTTGATTTCGGCAAGACAGGCTCGCTGTATTATTGCCAGTCCGTCACTTCCGACAAACCCAAAATGTGGTTTTACCCTTACCAGTCGCCGGATGCCGGCTATGGGATCCCAACATTTATATTCACCGACTTGTGTCGGTTTGATGTCGATTATATCGGGCAATATTCTGGCATGGGGCGTTTAACCAATACCATGAACGCTTACGATTATCGGTCTGGATATGGGTATCCAGGCAATGCTCGCCAAGCTGCCGGTGCGAGCTTTAATCAAGGCCGCTATTGTCTCAAAACAGGCGTTGACATGAACGGTAATGGCGAATTGAACGATGACGAGATGATGGAATGGTGCAATCTGACGGTCTTCAGAACGGAATTAGAGCCGATAATCTGTGATGATTATTCCAATTCCATCGTCAACCCAAGCGGCATCAAAGTTGGCGGAACGGCCCAGTATAAAGTTACCGTTGAACCATCAAGCATCCTCGATTCTGAAATAACCTGGAGCTCGACCAATTTTAATATCTATTTCCCCAATGGCAATACCGGCAGATCGGTGACGGTCGGTGCTACAGGGATGGGGTTGACCCAATTGAAAGTGGACATCGCGGGTTACAAGAAGGCTCCACCATCAATTACGGTTAAAGGACTAACAAATTCAACGGTTGCAGTTTCCTTTTATATCATCTGTGATGATAACGGGACTCCGGCAGTTTCCCCGGAAACCGTAACTTCAGCACTCTCTACCGCCAATGAAATATATAAACAGGTAGCGATGAATTTTGCACAAAACGGGTCAATCACCTACATTACTAATTCAGCTCTGCTGGACATTCCACGAGAGTCTAACCTGTTTCCATATATCTACCCGAATTTATGGGATGTCACTTCATGCGCATCCAATACGGGCGGATTAGAAGTGTATTTTGTCCGGCAAATTGGGGAAGCTTATGGATTAGCTGACACACGATTCTGGAAAGGAATTGCTATTGCGTCAAACGCACCCGCTCCAGTAATGGCGCATGAAATCGGCCATGCATGCAGGCTGTCTGACATATATGATAATCAAAACGGAGTATATGTTTCAATGTCAGAACTCCCCCAGCCATCTTGGGAGGCGCAAGACTGGAATAACGGACCATCACCCCAATATTATGCGCCAGGGAGGACGCAGGTCGAATTATTACAAAGATTGCTGATGTTTGGCGAGGGAGGTGTAAGTTCAGCCTGCGATATTCCGTTGGGAAAGGTTTACGGTGTCGGGATAAGTTCTGGAACAAATTATGTGCGAGGCTTGATAAAGGTCGGACTTGATAATGCTGGTTATCCGATGGACCGAAATCCTGTGTCTCAATAGTTGAAATATGGAATCTGCGTGTGATTATGAACAGAAAAATACCATTAGTCTGGTTTACGCTACTTATATTCTGCTGTTTGGATATTTACGGACAAACTCCGAGAGAAACTTGGTTTAAGGATGTATATCAAGGCGGGATCACTAACGACCTGCGCCGTGCGCTTCACCAACATAATGCCGGCGAGGAAATCAAGGATTACGCAAAATACAAAAAGGTTCCCCTACCTTCCGTACTTGGGGTGTTAAAATGGTTCGTTAAAAATGAAAGGTATCAGGAGAGTTTTGCAATTAGCGCTATTCGAGATGTCGGAGGCGAGGACAGTCTGCCGTATTTGGAAGAATTGGCCCGACAACCTAATCAGAACGATATATATACGATATTTAATTCAATTGCGCGAATTGGCGGTAGCAATGCCGTCGAATTTGCCAGAAGCGTGGTAGCTGAAACAAATCTGTTTACGAAATCAAACCGCGATACATTGTATGATTCATTTATGCACGCATCAATTTTAGGTGGTTTGCATGAAGACAAGCGCCAAATGGCGCTAAACTTCCTGATAAGCGAACCTAACGTCGATGAAAAGGTCGGATGGGTATTGAGAAGGGATGAAAACATGTCGAAAATCCTGCCAGCCTGTGGATCCAACCCTGAGATAGTTCTGCCCTTTCGGAGATGCGACCAGAGAATAGGTATGCTTTCGTGGTTTTCCACTAATGCCCCAGCGCGATATCGTGAAGAATTTGTTGCCCGACTGAAAGTTCTCCGTCAAGAGCGTGAAAAAGAAAATGCTAAAGAATTGACTGCAAGCGCAAGTACAGGAGCGATCAATGAAGTCATTGCAACCGAATCTGTCCAGTCTAATCCGGCTACTCCTGAAGTCGATCTCAAGTCAACATTCCCTGCGCCCGAAAAAATAACCTTACAAGATTCGCCAAATTTAGGTTTCGTCATTATTATCGGCCTCCTGGTTGTACTGTCAGGAGGTTTGATGCTTGTTCTGAAAAAAAGGCAATGATTCGGTAGTGTCAGCCGGTTGTTGAATTTCAAAAGATTTCGGCGTAAACGCAAACAAGGTATAGGCGGAATTACCCCGCCAAATACTTCCCGTCACCCGCTTTCCGGGCTTGGCCTAATGTCACCAGAGTCTGTAACAGCTCTTCAACCTTGTCAACCCGAGCGGGAGTTGGATACCGCTGGGACAGCTTTCCGCGTTTGAAGAGAGAGTTGCATTGGGCGGGGGGTTTGATTAGCTTTTGGGCACATGAAAAAGACCATCTCCGTCATTTTCGGAACACGACCGGAAGCCATCAAACTGGCCCCGGTGATTCTGGCCCTCCGCAAAACCCCTCAAGTCCGCTGCCGGGTATGCGTGACGGCCCAGCACCGTCACATGCTGGACCAGGTTCTCGACATTTTCGGCATTGTCCCGGATGTGGATCTCAACCTCATGAAGCGGAACCAGACCTTGGCCGGCTTCACATCCCGCGCCATCACGGCGCTGGATGGCTATCTGGAGCAGGAGAAACCCGACCTTATCCTGGTTCAGGGCGATACCACGACGGTCTTCGCCGCCTCCCTGGCGGCGTTCTACCATCATATCCCCGTCGGCCATGTCGAGGCCGGGCTCCGCACCGGAAACCTGCAATCCCCCTGGCCGGAGGAACTCAACCGGGTGCTGACCACCCGCCTCGCCGCCCTGCATTTCGCCCCAACCCCCACCAATCGCCGGAATCTGCTCAACGAGGGGATTCCCGCGGAATCCATTATCGTCACAGGCAATACCGTCATCGATGCCCTGTTCCTCGCCCTGGCCAAGGTCAAGAAGACGCCCCCCGCACTTCCTCCTTCCGTCGCACGTCTCACGTCTCACGCCTCTCGTCTCACGCCTCTCGTCCTCATCACCGGACATCGCCGGGAGAATTTCGGAAAAGGCTTTGAAAACATCTGCCGGGCCATCGCCACGCTGGCCAAGTCGTTCCCAGATGTTCATTTTGTCTATCCCGTGCACCTAAACCCCAATGTCCGTGAGCCCGTCCGGCGCATTCTCGGGCTCGGCGCCCCCAGCGCCCTGCTACCCAACGTGCACCTGATCGAGCCCCTCGACTACTTGGCCTTTGT
>JBAXRC010000056.1:0-8767 GCA_037131415.1 bacterium
CCTTTGTGATGCCCAATTTAAACAAGTGAGCAAACGATGAGCGCACCGTGGGCTCGGTCAGATTCAAAGATCGGGCGGCATCCTGCACCGTGGTCAAGGGTTTACCCTCAAGGTAGCGGTGGACGCGCAACGCGGAGCCCGCTGGTTTGCCGATCGCCTGGATCCGTTTCCGATCGGTTTCAAACAGGCGTAAGACATGCGTCGCGGTGGCGGTCGCTTGGTCACCGGTCACCTTCACCCCTTCAAGGAAGAAGCGAATCCACCCTTCCCAGTCCCCTTCCAAGCGAACTTTTTGAAGCAAAGCGTAGTATTCCGTGCGGTGCGTCTTGAAATACAAACTGAGATAGAGCAATGGTTCCTTCAAGGCATTCTCGACGCATAACAGCAAGGTGATTAACAGCCTTCCCAGTCGGCCGTTGCCATCCAGAAACGGATGAATGGTCTCAAACTGAACGTGCGCTAATGCCGCCTTAATGAGCGTTGGGGTGGACACGGGGTCGTTGTGAAGAAATTTTTCTAAAGCGGCCATGCAGTCCATGACAAGGTCTGGGGGCGGCGGCACATAATGGGCGTTCCCTGGACGGGTGCCACCAACCCAGTTCTGGGACCTGCGGAACTCACCGGGCGTCTTGTCGCTACCCCGTCCCTTCGCCAGGAGCGTACCGTGGACCTCCAGCAACAACCGCATGCAAAGCGGCATACCGTCTTCACGAATCCGGCGCAAGCCGTGGTTCAAGGCTGACACATAGTTTGAAACTTCCTGGACATCGGCCAAAGGGACACCCGGCAAATTCTCATCTTCAAACAGAAGCAACTCCGACAACGATGACTGCGTCCCCTCGATCTGAGAGGAAAGAACCGCTTCCTTCCGGATGTACATATACAGGAACAACGACGGGTCAGGCAGCATCATGGAGAGGCCATCGAGCCGCCCCAACGCACGATTTGCCTCTTCATAAAGCCCTTGGAACGTAACAAGGGAGGGCATAGGCACTGGCGGCAATGGCGACGGCACAAAGGCCTTAAAAGGCTCTCCGGAGGTTGAGACCTGAATGTAACGTCCTGTTGGAGATAAGGTTGCCACTTACGAAACGTTCTTTCTTTATTCGATACCTAAAGAAAATATAGGCCATGTTCTTTTCTTAAGCAAGCATCTTCCAGCCCAAGGGAAAGCTGGAGACAGTGTTCAGTATTCAGTGTTCAGAAAAAAAGAATTCATTGCTAAAAAGAGCGAGGGCATAAAGCGTTGCCGCTCCATGCCCTCGAATTGTCTCATTCTGAATACCGACTTCTGAACACTGAATACTTGATTCCTACACTCTCTTCATCAACAGCGACGCATTATGTCCGCCAAAGCCGAGGGAGTTGTTCAGGCAGGCGCGGATCTGGAACTGACGCGCCTGGTTCGGCACATAATCCAAATCGCATTCCGGATCCGGCGTCGTGTAGTTCATCGTCGGGGGCACCACGCCCGTCTGGATGGCCAGCGCGCAGATCACCGTCTCAATCCCGCCAGCCGCCCCCAAGAGATGCCCGGTTACGGACTTGGTGGAACTGACCATAACCTTTTTGGCCGCCTCGCCGAACGCGGTCTTCACGGCCCCGGTCTCGGACACATCGCCCACAGGCGTGCTGGTGCCGTGCGCATTGACATAATCGATCATGTCCGGCGTCATCTTCGCGTCCTTCATGGCCTTGACCATGGCGCGGGCGCCGCCCTCCCCTCCCGGGGCAGGAGCCGTGATGTGGCTGGCGTCACACGTGGCGCCGTACCCGCCAACTTCGGCGTAGATCCTGGCGCCACGCTTCTTCGCGTGCTCGTATTCCTCCAGAACCACAATGCCTGCGCCTTCGCCCATGACAAAGCCATCCCGGTCCTTGTCGAACGGGCGGCTGGCATGGGTCGGGTCGTCATTGCGGGTGCTCAGGGCCCTCATCGCGGAGAATCCGGCAATACCCAGGGGGCAGACGACCGCCTCGGTGCCGCCCGCCACCATGATGTCGGCTTCGCCGTACTGGATCTGGCGGGCCGCTTCACCGATTGAATGGGTGCCACTGGCGCACGCGGTCACCACGCAGAGATTCGGACCCTTCAGGCCGTGCTCGATGGCAACCAGGCCGGAGGCCATGTTCACGATCATCATCGGAATCATGAACGGCGAACTGCGATCGGGTCCACGGTTCAACAGGACCGAGTGCTGGTCCTCCATGGTGATCAAGCCGCCCACGCCTGAACCGATCATGCACCCGGATCGTTCGGCATCCTCATTGGCAAACTGGATGCCGGAATCCTCCACCGCCAGCTTGGCCGCGGCCACCGCGTAGTGGCAGAAGGGATCCATCCGGCGCTGTTCCTTCTTGGGGATGAACTTGTCGATCTCAAATTCAATCACTTCACCGGCAATCTGGCAGGCCATGGCGGAGGCGTCGAACCGGGTGATGCGGCGGATACCCGACGTCCCGTTGAGGAGCCGTTGCCAGAAGACATTAAGGTCGCTTCCCAGTGGCGACACCACACCCAAACCCGTGATCACTACCCTGCGTTTTTCCATAGCCGTTTCCCTCAGATTCCGTTTTGAACCGATGTCAATGCAGAGCCGGGGAGATGTTGCCATCTCCCCGGTCCCTCAAAACCTCAGAACTCAGGCGCCAATGCCCTTGCTCTTCAAATACGTGATGACGCCGCCGACGGTTGTCAGCTTCTCGGCATCCTCGTCCGGAATCTCGGCGCCGAACTCTTCCTCGAACGCCATGACGAGCTCAACCGTGTCCAAAGAATCCGCGCCCAAATCCTCGATGAATGAGGCTTCGGGTGTAACCTGTTCGGCATTCACACCCAGCTGCTCAACAATGATATCCCTGACTTTATCTTCGATAGCCATGTTCTTCTCCTTCTTTTGTTTACCTTACTGCATCACCATTCCACCGCAAACCGTGAGAACCTGACCTGTCATGTAGGAGGAGGTCTCCCCCGCCAGGAACAGAACCACGTTCGCCACGTCCTCCGGCTGGCCGAAACGGCCCATCGGAATGGCATCCATCATCTTCTTACGAACTTCTTCCGGCAACGCCTCGGTCATCTTGGTCTGGATGAACCCCGGCGCGACCGCATTGACGCGGACATTGCGCGAGGCCAGTTCCCTGGCGGCCGACTTGGTAAGGGCAATGACCCCAGCCTTTGAGGCGGCGTAATTACACTGTCCGGCATTGCCAATCAAGCCAATAATTGAGGCGACATTGACGATCGTGCCGGTCCGCTGCTTCATCATCGGGCGGGCAACCGCCTTGGTGAACAGGAAGGTCCCCTTCAGGTTCACGGAAATCACGGCATCCCAATCCTGCTCGGACATCCGGATCATGAGGGTATCCTTGGTGATTCCGGCATTATTGACCAGGATATCGACCCGTCCGAACTCCTTCATGACGCCGTCCACAACCGTCTCCACGGCGGCCGCATTGCTGACATCCGCCTCAAAGCACTTCACTTTCCGCCCGGCCGCCTCGATCAACCCGACGGTTTCGGCCAGCCATTCGGCCTTCAGGTCGCACAGCGCCACATCACAGCCCTCGGCCGCCAGTTTCTTCGCGATTGCCTGCCCGATGCCGCGTGCCGCGCCGGTCACCAGCGCCACTTTTCCTGTCATTGTTGCCATGATTGTCTCCTTGTTATGCCTTTAACGCCGCCACCGCTTTATCCAGCGTCGGCACATCCTGGATGCTCACCGAGGACGCATCCTTGTCAATCCGCTTAATCAGGCCCGCCAGCACCTTGCCCGGCCCGCATTCCACATATTCATTCACGCCTGCCTGCTTAAAGCCCTCAATCGTCGCCACCCACTGGACCGACGATGTCACCTGCCTGACCATCTGGCCCTTGATTTCGGCGGGTTCCCCGTGCGGTTTCCCGGTCACGTTCGACACCACCGGGACCCCCGGCTTCTTGAATTCCATCCCGGCCAGGACCTGCTCCAGCTTCGTCGCCGCAGGCGCCATCAGGGGCGAATGAAAGGCACCGGCCACGGGCAGAACAACCGTCTTCTTGGCGCCAGCCGCCTGGGCCAGCTTCTCCGCCTCGGCAATCTTGTCCTTGTCGCCCGACAGCACAATCTGCTCGGTCGAGTTGATATTCGCCATCTGGACGCCAGCCGCAGCGCAAACCTTCTCCAGCTCGGGAATCGCGAGGCCCATTACGCTCACCATGCCGCCCGGGCGCGCCAGACAGGCCTCCTGCATGGCGGCGCCACGCGCCTGGAGCACTTTGACGGTATCCTCGAAAGAGAGCACTCCCGCCGCCCACAACGCCGTCCATTCACCCAGGCTCAATCCGGCGAATCCGGACACCTGGACTTCGGGGCAAAGCTTCTTCAGGGCGGTATAGCAGGCCGCGCTGGTCACAAAAATCGCCGGCTGGCACTTGTCGGACTTGGTGATCTCCTCGATCGGCCCCTCGGCGCACAATTTGGCCAGATCATAGCCCAGCACCGCACTGGCCCGGGCAAACAGATCCCGGCATTCCGGATGCGCCTCGATCAAATCCTTGCCCATTCCCACAAACTGGGCTCCCTGGCCCGCGAATACGACAGCTCTCTTTTTCATGAAATAAGCTCCTTTTTCCTCAGTATTCAGAAGCCAGAAGTCCGTATTCAGAATGAGATCCCCATTCTGGATTCTGACTCCTGACTTCTGGATTCTTCCTCTACATCCTCACAACCATCGAACTCCAGGTCAGGCCACCACCGAAGGCAACAAACACAACGTTGTCGCCCTGCTTGATCCGGCCCTGCTGAATCGCTTCGTCCAGCGCCACGGGAATCGAGGCGGCGGACATGTTTCCATACTTGTCGAGATTGATGAACACCTTCTCGGGCCCAACGCCCAGGCGGTCCCGGATGGCTTCCACGATGCGCATATTCGCCTGATGGGGCACGATGCAGGCGATGTCGTTCAGGGTCAAGCCGGCCTGTTCCACCGCTTTGCGGGACGCTTCACACATGGCCCGGACCGCATGCTTGAAAACTTCCTTGCCCTCCATCTTCATGAAGTGCAGCCGCTTCTCGATCGTCTCGACCGAGGCGGGGGTCCGGCTGCCGCCGGCAGGTATGTTCAACAAATGGGCCAGGCTCCCATCGGAGCCGGTCACCACGGAGAGGATCCCCTCGCCGGTCGTCCGGGCCTGGAGCACCACGGCTCCCGCGCCATCGCCGAACAGCACGCAGGTGGTGCGGTCCTGCCAGTCGGTCACGCCGCTCAACTTCTCGGCCCCGATCACCAGGGCGGTCTTGAACCGCCCCGTCAACAGGTACTGGTTGGCCATGTCCAGGGCAAACAGGAACCCGGAACAGGCGGCCTCCATGCCGATGCATGTGGCGTTTTTCGCTCCGATCAGGTGCTGGACAAAACAGGCCGTATTCGGCATCGGCATATCAGGCGACAGGGTGGCCACAATGATCAAATCGACCTCCTGCGGCGTCACCTTGGCGCTGGTCATCGCCCGTTTTGCCGCCTCGGCCGCGAGATCGGAGGTGGCCTGGTCGGGCCGGGCAATGCGGCGCTCGCGGATCCCGCTGCGAGTCACGATCCACTCATCGGTGGTGTCGACCATTTTCTCCAACTCGGCATTCGTGAGAATCCGCTCGGGAACATAGGAACCGATCCCGGTAATCGCGACGCGCGTTGTGCTCTTCATGTTTTTTTCAACTTCCTGGCTTCTTCAATAATATGGTCGTTAACATGATGGCCCACGGATTCACAAGCCACCCTGACAGCATGATATATCGCGGTACGGGAGGAGGATCCATGCGTAATGATGCATACTCCCTGAACCCCCAACAGGGGCGCTCCGCCGAACATTTCAGGATCCAACTTCTTCTTGATCGCCTTCAAGGCTCCCGTGAGCAGTGCCGCCCCGATCATCCGGATCAGATTGGCCTTGAACTCCTTCTTGATCCAGGATCCGATGGTGTGCGCCACGGATTCACTGGTCTTCAGGACAACATTGCCGACAAACCCGTCGCAGACGACCACATCGGTCTCGCCCTTGAACAGATCGTGTCCCTCCACATTGCCCCGGAAATTGATGGGGGCCGCGCTCAGGAGCCTGAACGCCTCCTTGGTGATCTCGTTCCCCTTGGAGTCCTCGCCCCCGATGCTCATCAAACCCACCACCGGATTCGGCTGGCCGAGGATTTCCCGGGCGTAGACACTCCCCATGATCCCGAACTCCACCAGAAGATCGGCACGGCAATCAGTATTGGCCCCGGCATCAATGAGGACAATCGGACGCCCCGATGTCGGCATGACGGTGGCAATCGCCGGCCGTTGAATCCCCTCCAGGGTTCGCAGCTTGAGGGTGGCGGCCACCACCATGGCACCGGTATTGCCGGCGGAAACCGCTGCATCCGCCTCACCGGCGTTAATCATGTCCATCATCCGACTGATGGAATTGTCTTTTTTCTTGCGAATGGCAAGGGCAGGCGTCTCCTCCATGCCCACCACTTCGGCGGCATGCCGGATCACAAGATTCCCGGGAAGGGGCTCATACTGCCTGAGTTCCTTGCGAATCACCTCCTCCTGGCCAACCAGGATCAGTGACGTCAAGTCCTTCAAGTTGCGCGCCGCATCAACGGCGCCAGCCACAATCTCCCGGGGGGCGTAATCCCCCCCCATCGCATCGACGGCGATACGCATAGGCTTAATCAGCCTGGACGCTCACCACCTGCCGCCCACGGTAATAACCGCATGAACGACAGACCCGGTGCGGCTCCTGGGAAGCCCCGCACTGCGGGCAATTCTTGATGGTCATCACACGGGCCTTGATGCACGCGCGACGCGTACGAATCTTTGCCTTAGACTTTTTTCTCTTTGGTACTGCCATTTTTCACCTCAATCTTGTCCAAACCGCTAAATGCGGTCCAGCTCTCTGTCTCCTGCGGCTTACAACCGCACGCCTCCCGGTTCAGGTTTACACCACACCGGGGACACAGTCCACGGCACGACTCCCGACATAACGGGTAATTTGGAAAGGCGAGGATAATAGATTCGCGGACTTCATCCGTCAAGTCCAGGGTCTCATGAAGATTAGGGACCTCTTTTTCATAAAAAAAGGAGTGGTCATAAACCCCCTTTTCAAAGGATTCGGCACAGCGGGAACACGTGAACCGGACTTCAGCCCCCACCGTCCCCGTCACCAGCAGCTCATGCCCCAGGCACTGCGCATGCAGGGAGTAGGTGATCGGCCCCTCCACAGCGGCAGACGCATCCTTTTCCAGGGCAATGACTTCCGGCTGCTCCTCCCCCTCGAAATCCTTCCCTTCTTCCGGAATCCGCCAAGGTTCAATGATAATGGACATAATATGATACTCCCGATAAATGAGTGTTCAGTATTCAGTATTCCGTATTCAGTCTGACACCTGAAGACTGGATACTGAATACTTTTTCACGATAAACTTCTTCACCGGCGGGGGTACAAACTGGCTGATATCCCCTCCGCGGTCAACAATTTCACGAACGGTGCTAGAACTGATGTAACTGTGGGTTTCCTTGGGCATGAGGAAAATAGCCTCAATACCGGGAGCCAGCTTCCGGTTGGCCAACGCCATCTGGAACTCATATTCAAAGTCGGAAAATGCCCGAAGCCCCCTCAGCAGCACATGCACCTTCTTCGAGCGGGCATAATCCACCAGCAGACCGTCAAAGGAATCCACCTTGACGTTCTTGATGGATTTGACCGAGGCCTTGACCATCTCGAGCCGCTCCGCCGCGCTGAAAAAGGTCTGTTTGCGCGAATTCACCCCGACCGCCACAATCACTTCATCGAAAATATGGGCCGCCCGCTCAATCAAATCAAGATGGCCCAGGGTAAGCGGATCAAACGATCCCGGATATATAGCAGAATGTCTCATAGTCGTATTCCTCATTCCGGATTCTGGATTCTGACTCCTGGATTCTCTCGCTTCCGATACACCGTCAACCTTGTCCCGCCATACGCCTTCATCGTCACCCGTTCCCAGGCGTGATGAACCGCCTCAGGCTCCTCCCGCGACTGTTCCATCACAAAAAAACCCTTCGCGCCGAGCACCGGGCTTCCCGCCAGGGTCTCAAGCAGTCGCATGGCCCAGCGCGCCGCTCCGCTCCGGTCATAGGGCGGATCAGCGAAAATCAGGTCATACTCCCCAAGCCCCTTCAGGCCATCGAGACTGCGGAACACATCGCCCCGGATCGCCCGCCATTCCTGATTCCCGTCTTTTCCCTCATCGCTCCCGCACAGGACCCGGATGTTCTCCTGAAGCACCGCAAACACCCGGCCATCGGTCTCCACCCAGCACACCCGGGCCGCCCCCCGGCTCCATGCCTCAAGTCCGACAGACCCGGATCCGGCAAACAGGTCCAGAAAACGACATCCCGGAATCTGGGCGGCAAAAGAGGAAAACAGGGCCTGCCGCACCATATCCTGCGTGGGCCGTACCGTGTCCCCCCGGGGTACTTTCACCAGACGCCCCCCCACTATGCCTCCCGTCACTCTCATAAGCAACGGACTATACCGCTTCCGATCCCCCGAATTCAATGTCCAAGAGGGATTCGTAATGGGTCAGTTATAGGGGGTGCCCCGCCACCTTGCGTGGCGGGAACCAAACATTTTCGCGACCCGTGGCACAAGGCCACGGGGACGCCCCCCCCTGTAACTGACCCCTTACAGGGATTCTACTGCAATTGTGTCGTGGGATTTTCAAAAGCGGACAGTTGTAGCGAGCAAAAGCGGAAAGTGCGT
>JBAXRC010000057.1:0-8760 GCA_037131415.1 bacterium
GATATAGGCCTGCAAGGCGTGCCGTCCGTGGCGCGCAGCAAGAGCAAACATCGAATCCACCCTCGGGACGCCAAACTCGTTGGTCGCGACGTCGGGAATGTGGACCAACCCGAGTTCAGCGGCAGCTTCTGCATAGCCCGCCCCTTGCCCGAACAGCAGGACCTCCACGTCGGGGTGAAGCGCCTGCCAACTGCGGAGGGCATTGAGCTGCCGGATCCGATTGTCGCCCTCGAAAGGCTTGGCAGTAGTAAAGAATGTGATCATGACTTTTTACAGCGGCGGCTTTCTGGCCACGAGCATCCAGCCACGGGTATCAGGATTACGTCGTTTTTCGTTGTGTCTAAAAAATAGGCGATCCATCCCCTTGGCCAGCATCAAGAGCGGGTAACTGATGAGATGTTTGAACACAGGCATCCGAAAGAGTGGCGCGAAATTCAAATCAGCCACACACCACATGAGAACGCAGGGCCCACCCATGGCCCAATGTTGAACTGGATTGAGGCCAGCTTGTGTAACCAGATGCTGCAACCCGTAAATAGTGTACCTGTAGTAATCATGGGGCCAGGCGTGAATATGCCAATATTGGGGGGCGGAAATAATCAATATGCCGCCCGGCTTTAGCCAATCGCCGCAATTCCTGATGATCGTAGCGGGATCACTGACGTGCTCCAGAACCTCCAACATGAGGATGACATCGAACACATTCTTCTGAAACAAACACGTATGTCCATCACCGATGACATACTGATATTTGTCTTTGTTTCCCCTGACAAAAAAGCTGCTTTCATCAGGCTCGAGAATGGTGTACGCATCTTCTTGTCGGGCAACTCTGGACTTATAGCGCCCATCACCTCCGCCAAAATCCAGTATGTTTCGAGGCCGTTGTGGCAGTATTTCAGCTATCCTGCCCATCCAGTAATCCGGCCCTACCGGGCAACGGGGTGTCAACTCTTCGCCTGCCCTATTGAGCCGCCATCGCACGGCATTGCGCAAGAACGAGATCTTTCGCCGCCACCTGGAGAGCGGGACTCTTTCCTGCACCTCACATGAAAGCCCCTCGTATTTGAGCGATTCCGGCACCTTGCCAGCTTCATATAGCATAGGCATACCGTCTTGCACCGGGTACAGAGCACCACACTTCACACAAGAAATGCCGCACTCCGTCTCCGCAAGATTCCCCTCCCCGCATAGTGGACATTGAAGCAAATCAATCACATGCATTGAACACGACATAGTCTATTCCTTTATATTTATGGAATCACAAGTGACATATATTACGGATTACTTGAGCATATCGTTCGCCCTGAAGCTTGAAGGAGTAATTTCTTTCCGCGAACCGGCGACAATCCTCCCGCATCTTCAATTTCTCTGCATCCGACATGACCACTAGCCTCTCGATACACGCCGCCAAATCATTGACATCCTTGTATTTCGCTATAAAACCAGTCAGCCCATCCCTCACCAACTCCGGGCAGCCACCAATATCGAACGCTACTGAAGGCGTACCCGCCGCCGTAGCCTCAATGAGAGTATTTGCGGCGTTCTCTGCAAGCGAAGGCAACACGAAAACATCTGCTGCATTATAGAGCAGATTCAGGAAACGAGCATCCATTACGGAACCAAACGAGGTGACATCGTCATATCCTTCGATAACCCCACTGCCATATACAGCCACTGAAACCCGTCCGATCTTCTTCCTCAATAAGTCAACAGCGTCAAGAAGATATTTTGCTCCTTTGCGCTCTTCATGAATGGAATGCGCACCGGCTAAAATTAGCGGTTCCTGCGGGTTGAACCCCAACATCGCCTTAATCACACTGCGAGGTCCAAGAGGCACAAACTCTGTCAGGTCAACGCTATTGGGGATGTATTCAGTTCGATAACCCTCACCCATTCTACTTCGCACACAATCAACCAACCATTGCGAAGGAGCAGCCAGAACAAGTCTGTGCCTATTCGCTTCAAAAAAAGCTGTCCGCCGATCCCATTCCGAGTCCGGATGATTCAAAGGGATGCCCCACTGATTCATCTGCGGACAGGCGCCACGACAGCCCTCCAGGTATTTGCGGCACTCGTAACTGTAGCAACAATAGCCGGTCAGCGGCCACATGTCACGAAGCGTCCAGACAATCGGCAGGTCTTTCGGAAGACTCGCAACAAGATTGAAGGACATAGATTCATGAATGTTCTGCAGCAGGATGCAATCCGGGTTCAGTCGATGAACTTGACTCAGGACGTTGGCCTCATTCATGCCAAGCAAAGCCTTATGCTTATCCTTATCTGTGGACCGCCTTCGAATTGCCAAATGGCACCTCAGCAAGACGGAAAACAATGCCTTATGGTCCGCTATGCCCGCCCCGGTCAAAGCGGGTCCGGATGCAATTACCCAATGCATAGACAGCTTCGGCGCCTCTTTCAAAGCAGAAAAGAGGCGCCTCGCGCCGAAGGAGGCGCCACCGTAAGAAACATCTGATATCATCAAGACCTTGATCATAAGCAGCCACTGCTCCGATTCCGGTTATCAATTACCTCATGGATATTCAGGATAAGAAGTTCGGCTTTCGCCCTGCGCCGCAGGCGCTTCCCCATCCTGTGCATCCTGTCTATCCATGTTCCGGCTCTTTCTTAACATGGATAGGCAGGATACTCAGGATAAATGGCTTTGTTTTCGGCAAATAGCTCACGCCAGCGCGTCACTCAACACGAACAAATGATGTGGGCATTGTCACTCTGCAGTTCGCCCGACTCAATGAAGGTATCTTCAATGGTAAAGAGTGTTTCCAAAAGTCGCCGGTGCGAGTCGTTCCGCACATCAAAGTTCTCGTAGAAGAACCTGTCGAGGACATAGAGAACGATAGAGCCCTTGTAGTTCTTCACCTCAACCCGCGGGAAGTTCTTTTTCAGCTCGGGGATGACCCTATCAGCTCCAACGGATTCCGAGGGATCATAAGCCAGGAAATTCTCCACCGATGACATTTGCCATATCTGACCGAACCTGGCGGGCACGGCATACTCGGTCAGTTGTTCACAATATCTCACCAGTCTTCCGGCTATTCTTGCCCTTAACGACCGGCCCTGCTGATACTCACGAAGTTTCCCGAGACGATAGTAGTTTGTGTTGTCCCGCAACTCGCGCGGCAACAAGTGCTTGACGGCATTGGCTATCTCCTGCTGCCTTGGCGGCAATTGCTGATACTTCGGCCCAACGTACTCGTTGGCGATCAACATGCCATTGGGGCGGAGCGCCTGCTTCAGCTTGGGAACAACAAGATCAAGGCGGGCAATGTGATGCAGTCCCCCGTTGGCCCAGATAAGGTCATATTCGTTTTCGGGCAGCACATCCGTGTTGAGATCGCCGACATAGTAATCAATATTTTCAATCTGCTCGGCAGCAGCCTTCTCCCTCGCCTGCTCAATTGCCTTGGGAGCGATGTCCGTACCCACAATATGAGTAGCGACATTAAGTTTCGCAAGCGTACGCTCGACTCGCCCGAACCCGCAGCAAATACTCAGGCACTTCTCAAACGGGATTCGATCGCGCAAGTATTTCTCAACGGTCCAATACTCGCACCAGTCACTGCGCCCTGCGTCACTCTCGCCAAAGATCAAACTGCAGGACCGCGACCGGATTGGAGGAAAGTGGTAAAAATTGTGCTCGGATGCAGGATAATCCGTTTCCCCCCAGAACTTTTCCACCATATTGCGTCCTGAATTCACGGCACTCGCATTCTGTTTCATGATTTAACTCCCTAAACAAGGCTACCCATATCATCCTCAATCCAGACGTTTCAGCCAGGATTCAACAATTTCGCGGGCCGTTTCCTGCAAGGAAATCATAATTCCCCATTCAGGATAGTGCGATTTCATCTTGGTCAAGTCGCTGTAGTAACAGATGTGATCCCCAATGCGATTCTGCTCCATGTAGGAATACACCTGTTTTTTCCCTGTCAGTGTCTCCACCATCGAGAAGGCTTCCATAATCGAGCACGAATTTCCCTTTCCCCCTCCAATGTTATAGACTTCGCCGGCATGGGGAACCCTGATAAAGGCATGAATGAAGCGGGCCACATCAAGGGAGTGGATATTGTCCCGAACCTGTTTTCCCTTGTACCCGTAGATTTTGTACTCCCTCCCTTCCAGATTGCATTTGATTAGATAGCTGAGAAACCCGTGAAGTTCGACCCCGGAATGATTCGGCCCGGTCAAACAGCCACCACGCAGACAGCAAGTGGGCATTCCAAAGTAGCGCCCGTATTCCTGCACCATAATATCGGCAGCCACCTTCGACGCCCCGAAGAGGGAATGCTTGGATTGATCAATCGAAAAATCCTCAGCGATCCCGTTCGCAAAAGCGGGATCATCATAATCCCAGCGGGCATCCAGCTCCTTCAGCGGAATGCGGTTCGGCCGGTCCCCGTAAACCTTGTTGGTGGACATGTAGACGAACGGCGACTCGGGGCAGTACCGCCTCGCCGCTTCCAGCAGATTAAGCGTTCCCACGGCATTGGTATCGAAATCATCGAATGGTATCGCGGCCGCCCTGTCATGCGATGGCTGTGCCGCCGCGTGAACAATGGCAGTTGGCCGCAGATCCTTAACAAGATCCAGCACGCCCGACCGGTCACGGATATCCACCTCGTGGTGACAGAAGTTCGGCAGGGCTTCAAGCTGTTTTTGACTCCAGCGTGTACTGCCTTGGGGCCCGAAGAAAGCCTCCCGCAGGTTGTTGTCCACTCCATGCACCCTGTATCCCCGTTCATGAAAATACCGGGACACCTCGGAACCGATCAACCCTGACGACCCGGTAACCAGTAACGTCTGCATATGATGCCATCCCCCTTTCTTGTACCTCATGTTTTAGGCGCAACGGACATTTGGAAGCCATTAAGCATGGTTGAATCCACCTGCCATAGCCGTCCCTACTCAATCAGGTTAAACGGCATATTTTCCTTTTGCCACCTTGCATTTTCACCCGCCCACACGATCCGTGGATAGGCGACACGATCTGACAGTCCCGGCAAAAGCCGACGGACCAGCGACTCCACGTTGAACACCTTGTTCAGCGCCTTCAGCTTGCTGATCATCCGTAAGATCCGAACATCCCCGAGAACACGTTGGTCACATTTGGCACGAAGCGCCCTAACCGCCTTCAGTGCCTCCTGATGGGTATCCTCTATATTCCGGTTGCTCCTGGTGCCAGCATGCGACCTGTATCCCCCGAGACAACAATCCACATGCCAGAGCTTCGCATGCATGAAAAACCGGGTCCACAGTTCACAGTCAATCTGGAATTTGAAGGTCTCGTCAATATGCCCTCCCGCCTTTTCCCAGAGCGACCTCCGCCAGAAGACGCTTTCCTGTTGAATCCACCCATAGCGGTCAAGACAGAAACTGTAGATGTTCTTCCGTATGTGCTGATAGACTCCGACATTCCTGCCGATGCAGTCCCATGAAGTTGGAATCCCGGTAATCCATTCGATCTCTGGAAACCTGCGGAATATCTCAGCCACAACCCCAAAGGTCCATGGCAGGTATTTATCGTCACTGTTTAGCCACGCCATGATTTCACCACTACTCATGGCAAACCCCTTGTTCAGCGTGCGAGCCTGCCCCATGTTGCCCTGTCGCTCGCAATGCGCCAGCCAGGGCTTGCATTTCAGGATCTCCTCATAACTTCCATCCGTACTCCCATCATCAATTACGATGTACTCCAGATTGGGGTATCCCTGCGAAATTACGGAATACAGGGTGTCCCCGACATAGTGGGCGTAATTGTAATTGGGCGTTACGATGCTGATCCGCGGCCATGCCGAACCATCCGGCATGGCAGTACCATAGGCAATCGGCCTATTCACCATCACGTCCGCCGTCTGCTTCTCTTGATCACCCATCACTCGTCACCTCCGCTCTTACCGCCCAGCCACCGGCTCCAGCGAACCTGCTCAAGGAAAATGCCGGCGACCTTGCTCGACCCCTTCGTCGTGTAATGCACATCATCCTGGTACCACTCCTTCCCCTCCGGCATCAGGGCCTCGAGATCCACCAGCACACAGTTATTCGTTGCCGCCACCGCCCGCATCACGTTGTTGTATTTCAGGAAGCCATCCTTGATCCCCTTCAGGGTCAGGCAATCATGATAGTTCACCAGCGGATTGCGCGTACCCATGCCCGGGTTCCAGTCAGCATTCCCTTCCAGGCTATGCCCCGCCGTCGCGAAGACCACCTCCACCTTCTGCATCCGGCACACCCCGACAATGGATTCGAGGTTCCTCCGGTAGGTATCCAATCCAGGTTGAGTCACTTCATCGTACCGCACCATGGGCTCCCCCCGCCAGTTTTCAAGACGCCAGGGATTCACAAGGTTTCGCCACCGCCAGCGGACATGTGCCAGGAACAGGCTATGATCAATCCACCGGTTTAGATAAGTCCGAAAGCCTGGCTCTTCCGGCTTCTGATACCAGTGCGAGTAATCCGGCTTGAAGCCCGGATACCGGTTCGGCTTCTGGTCGTTGACCCCATGGAGGACAACGATCACATCCGGCGAGAGCGCCAGCAGGCGCAGCCCGATATTCACCAGGCTATCCGCGCTGGTCCGGGCAGGGATCCCGGCATTGAGCACCTCGATCACCTGATTCGTATAGCGCTGTCGCAGGATCTTCTGGAGCTGGATAGGCCAGGAATCCTCGAACCCGACTCTTGTATCGTAGACCACCGACCCGCCGACGCAGATCACCCTGAACGTGCCCACCGGCTTGCGTTCGGACACTTCCTCTGATCGCAGTCCCTGGGAATTGCTGACAATATCAATCCTACGTCCCGCCTCAACCTCATTCCAGATAACCTTGGGCGCAGGAATCGACCTGAGAAAGGGATTCCACACGCTCGTTTCCGGTTTGCCGTCACAAAGCCACCCTGGCACCTGCCAGACCCTGTATTTGAAATACTGCCGGGATCGCATGCCAAGCTCCACCAAGCTGATCAGTACCAGGAAAACAACAAGAGAAAACGCCAATTGCTTTATCCATAGAGGTGATTTCATATATTCTCCTAACTCGGCATAGCCTGAACCAAGATGAAGAGTTTGAACAGAAGATCACGAAGCCCGTTCGACAGGCTCAGGGCAGGAGGATTATTGTTAATCGCCTTCGGCGAAAAAAACTTAACCCTTCGTGGTCTTTGTGGCCTTCTGTTCAAATTCTTATCTTCTGCAAATCCTGACCATAACTCGATCCATTACCCAATCCTGTCACTCTTGTCTTAACTTTCTCCGCCCCCTGCCCACTATTCCTTATGCTTATACTTATAAGCTTGTATTCTCAGCTCGCCACCGGAGCATCCGCTTTGTCGAATTGATCCGCTCGTGGCGGAGGTTGCGACTCAGTTTCAGGCAACGGATTTTCCGCGTCCACAGGGGTGGCTTCCATGCCAGGTACCGGTGTTTCCACAGGAACTGCTTCCACGACTACCGGCACTTCAGGGACAACTACCGGTGGCGGGACCTCAACCACCACTACCGGCGTGACTTCCTTGACGACCGGTGAAGCTACCGGTTCGGCCACTGACCCGCCCTGAGCAACATCGCAGGGTTCCGGTTCGCTTACCACCGGCGCCTGGATAGGAACCTCGGCTGGCGGCGCTGGCTCGGTAACTACCGCCACTGGCGCCTGGATCGGGATCTCCACCGGAGGATCCTCAACCACAGCCGGGGGCGAAACTTCCACTGGAGCCACTTCACTGGCCACCGGCTCAGCCACAGGTGGGACGACCGGAGCCGCCGGTTCGGAAATCGGAACCTCCACCGGATCAGGAACCGCCGCCACTAATACCTGGACCGAATCCGCCACCGGTGGGACCTCAACCATGGCCGGGGGGATAACTTCCTCGGAAGCCACTTCACTGATCACCGGCACGGGCAAAGGTTCGGGCTCGACGGGCGGTGGCGGCAGCGTCACGGGTGGAATGATCTTGGGCGCTTCCTGGTTTACGGCTCGGCTAGCCTCGCCCTCCAGAAGAGGGGAAGTGCCCACATGAGAGGTCGCCGGTGTCGGGTCAGCCGTCAAGGGCTGCGATACAGCAACCGGATCCAGTTGAATGTTCGATGTTCGAATTTCCGCCTCTGCTCCCTCGGTCCTTGGGGGAGAGGGGTTTTCGCTGATCACCGTTTCCGCCAGAGGCGGGGTGACCGGAGCCGCCGGCTTGGCAATCGGAACCTTAACCTGCACGGGAACCGCCGCCACTGGCGCCTGGACCGGGATTTCCACCGGCGGAACCTTGACCATGACAGGGGGCGCAACTTCCACCGGGGCCGCTTCTCTTGCCTGGTAGACACCGCCCACCAAACCAATGCCATCCATCCCTGGCACCGGCCCCGCAACAAACCGGTATCCGGCAGTAGCTAGGAGGGTTGTCAGGTTGACAACAGGAAGAGCTGGCGGCGTCCCCGCCGTTGCCGGAACATACCCGCGCCTTGCGATTACCGCCGCCACCCGCCGCTGGGTTTCCTCACTAACGCGGTGCTGTTCCGCCTTGCCATGGTAGACCCATGAGACAATCGTCTTAGAGACACCCGCCTCCGCCGCCACATCCCTCAGCGTCGATCCTGTATTGTTTCCATTCATGAAAAAATTAGCTTAACCGTATAAGCATTAATCACCCATCGCATTCTTTGCGACTTGGTGTTCAAATTTCTTCTGCCCTCTGCCCTCCGCCCTCCGCCCTCCGCCCTCTGCCCCCCGCTCACTACCTCAACGCGTCCAGCAC
>JBAXRC010000058.1:0-8677 GCA_037131415.1 bacterium
CCCCGATCCCTGGCCCAAGCGGCGTCACCACCATTTCCGGATCGTTTCCCCGCAGTTCCTCGACCTCATCTTCCGGGCGCTTATTCCCGGGGGGATTCTTCACCTCTGCACGGATCATGGGGAATATTTCGAGTTCATGCTTAAGCAGGCAAGGCTGGACAGCCGTTTCCAGGAGGTGGAGCCGTTCCTTCCGACGGAAGAGGAAAAAACGGATTTCGAATTGATTTTCAGGGCACAGAACCGCCCCGCCAACCGCTGTTCAATCCGGAAGCGCCTCATTCACTGAGGGATTCAACCGGCGGAATCGCGTTGGTGGACGCTTCTCCCGTGGCGGAACTGGCCGCCGCGTTTGTATTGGTAACCTCCGCCGTCTCATCTTCCTCGTTGCCGTAATCCTGTGGCTCCACGAATTTCGGAATGGCGAGGGCCGCCAGGAGCAAGACAATGGCAACCAGGATCAAAACATCCGCAAACGTCAAACCACTGCGATTAGTCATACATTCCTCCGAGTCTCCCGCCGGCCACAACTTCAGAATGGAACAACTCTAGGACGTCAGGACGGTGTTGTCAATGAGGCGGGTATTTCCGATGCGAACGGCCAGTACGGCCAATACCGGCTTCTCAATCCGCTCAACCGGCTCCAGGGTTTCATCATCCACGCATTCCACGTAGTCCACCCTGGCCGAGGGAATTCCCTCCATCACGGCTCGCATGGCCTCACATAGAACGGTGGTGGAGCGCTGTCCCGCCCGGACCAGGGATTCAGCCATGTCCAGTGCCCGCCTCAGGCAGAGTGCGTCCTGCCGTTCAGACGGGGACAAGTAACGATTCCGCGAACTCAGCGCCAACCCGTCGGGTTCCCGGATAATGGGCCCGGCCAGAATGGATACCGGAATATTGAGATCCCGGACCATTCTCCGGATGACCCGCAACTGTTGCGCATCCTTCTGCCCAAACACCGCCACATCAGGGAGTACCATATTGAATAATTTCACCACCACGGTGGTGACCCCTCGGAAATGCCCCGGACGACTCGCGCCACACAATCCCCGGGAAAGACGGGTTTCCTCGACAAACACACTGTGATCTGGCGAATACATAAGCGCCGTGTCGGGATAAAAAAGCAGATCAACCCCCGCTTCGCGGCATAAACGCTCATCAGCCTCAACGGGGCGCGGATAGGCCGTAAAGTCCTCGCCCGGAAGAAACTGGATGGGATTAACGAAGATACTGAGCACCACATAGTCAGAACAGGTTCGCGCAAGCTTGACCAACGACAGATGCCCTTCATGCAGGCATCCCATGGTGGGTACAAGAGCGATCCGCCGCCCTCCCCGCCGCATCCCGAGCGCCACCTGCTGCATGCCTGCTATTGACCTGATAATATCCATGATCAGGCTTTCAGCATTCGCCGGACAGCCTCCAGCAACGCCTCGGCGTTCACCGGCTTACGCAACAGACAATGCTGGGAACTAGCATGAATGATTCTCGCCAGGGATTCCGAAGGCGAAAATCCTGTGCAGAAGATAACCGAAGGCATTGCCCATCCGTGTTCACCGCAGAGGCGCTCAATCCCGAGAAAAGCCTCGCGTCCATCCATCACCGGCATTTGAAGATCCATGATAAGGAGATCATATCGCTCCGCCTGGAAGGCCGCAACCGCCTCCGCCCCATGAGAAGCCTGCTCGATCACCGCATCGGGGAATTCGGACAGGATCATCATCCCGAAAAGCCTCCTGATCATCGGCTCGTCATCCGCAATCAGGATCCTGCTTGCTTTGGCCAGCGCCCCGCGGGTTAGAGCCACCGGCTTCCGATCCAATTCCTCCCGGACCGACCGCGCCAACCGTTCAATGGAAATCGGCTTGCGCAGGTAAGTTCCCGCACCCATCTCCTGGGCCTTGACAGTCCGCCGAGCGGCCTTGTCATAACCCGAAACCAGAATCACTCGCTGGCCCGGGACCGTCTTGCTAACCTCGAGATAGGTCGTCAATCCGTCGATACCATGATCCATGACCATATCCAGGATGATCAGGTCAAAATGCCGCCCCTCCAACCGAAGCAGTCTCAGACATTGCTCCCCGCTGTTCACTCCCGTGACCGTATATCCGAGGACTTCCAGAAGATTGGTGAGAACCTGAACCTGTTGAGGATCATCATCCACGATCAGGATACGCTCCGTTCCGTGCGGCATTCCAGACTGCTCATTCACTTGAACCGCGTTTCTTGAAATGGGCAAATAGACTGAAAATACGGCCCCCTGCCCGACATGGCTCTCCAGGACAATATAACCCCGATGATCCCGAATGATGCCGTGCACAAAGGTCAGCCCGAGCCCCGACCCGCGCTTCTTGGATGCTTTCTTCGTGGTAAAGAAGGGGTCGAAAATCTTATCCCTGACATCCTTGGAGATGCCACACCCTGTATCCGACACCGTAATCTTCACGTATTCGCCGATCGTGACGGCGCTATAGTTCCCCACGAGCGTGTCGAGATAGACGTTCTCCGTCTTCATGCGCAAAATACCTGTCGTCCCCATGGCCTCGATGGCATTCTGGCAAAGGTTTTCAATCACGCGCTTCACCTGATCGCGGCTTCCGGTCACGTCCAGGAGATTATCCGCAAGCTCCAGTTCCATGCTGATTCCCGCCGGCACCAGGGACTTCATCACCTCAATGACCTCGCCAATCACCTCGTTGACGCTGATGGCCTCCGTCCCGATCTTCCCCCGCCGGGCCAGTGTCAGCAACGTCCGGGTCAGGCGCGACATGTCGCCAGCCGTTTTCTCAATGATATCGAGATATTCAACGGCCTTCGAATTGGCCCCGATCTCATTACGAATCAGATCCGGGTAGGCAAGGAGCGGCGTCAGTAAATTATTGAAATCATGGGCAATCTGGCCGACCACAGTCCCCGCCATCTCCAGCCTGTCATTCCGGGGTATCATCGCCTCAATCCCAGCGGTCGGTTCCGCATGGCCCGGCTGCCGGAAAACCTCATTCAACACCAGGTAAATGAGGTCTTGCTGTCCCTCTTTAACCTCGACATCGTTCACCACAACTTCCCGGGGGATCCAGGAGCCATCCCGGCGGGCACACAAGGCATGCATGACGACCGTACGCCCCACTTGCGCCGCTTTACAGATCAGCTCAAACACGCCTTGATCCAGACGCAAGATGACATCCGACACAGCCATGGTCTTGAGGACATCAATCTTCTGGTCCAACAAAAACAAGGCGGCGGCATTGGCATCATGGATATTCCCGCACGCATCCACAATGAGAATGGGATGAATACTTTCATGAATCTCTGACGGAGAGGACTCGGATAAAGAGGAGCCATCCGCCTGATTACCAGTCAAAAGGGAGCCACGATCACGGAGATCGGTACCCTTTTCTGATTGTAATAAATTTATGCGGACAACGTCACCCATGCCCCCCCCCTCTCATACTCGCCCGAATTCTTAAGTTATCATGGTATTTGCATGCTCCGCCCCAGTCAAGACCCTTTCACCCAGGACGGGCACCCGGACAGTCATCCACCTCCCCTTGTCAGATCATCCTGACTTTGATTTAATACCCTCTTCATGAATCCAGGAAAGGAAAAGGGTGATTTGTGTTAATGTATCTTTTGTTTATCGGACCGGGCATGATTCTGGCCCTCATCGCGACCTATAAAGTCAAATCGACCTTTGCCCATTACTCCAAGACCATGGCGGGCTCAGGGATGACCGGTGCCGAGGCGGCAAGCCATTTGCTGACCCGCAACGGCGTGACAAATGTCACCATCGAAAGGGCCGATGGTTTTTTGAGCGACCATTACGACCCGACCTCCCGAACCCTGCGCCTGTCTTCAGGCGTCTATGATTCTCCCTCGCTGTCAGCCATCGGGGTGGCCTGCCATGAAGCCGGGCACGCCCTACAGCATGCCGACGCCTATATGTGGCTGGGACTCCGGTCAAAACTCGTACCCGCCACCCAGTTTGGAAGCACGGGCTCGTATATCTTTTTCATACTGGGTATGCTCATGAACAATCCCTCCATGTACCTGATTGGGATCATTCTCTTCAGCGTAACCGTAGTGTTCTCCGTCATTACCCTTCCCGTCGAATGGGATGCCAGCGCCCGGGCCAAGCGACTGATGGTCCTGTCCGGCATTGTCACCTACCGCGAACAGGAAGATGCGGCCCGTGTCCTGAACGCCGCCTTCCTGACCTATGTCGCCTCGGCCATAACCGCCCTGCTCACTCTGCTCTACTACCTTTTCCGGTCCGGCCTGCTGGGCGGAAGAAGAAATGATTAAGGAGTGACCATGCCCACCGTTCTCGTCCCCATCGCCAACGGCACCGAGGAAATGGAAGTCGTCATCATCATCGACATCCTTCGTCGCGCCCAATGGAGCGTTGTGGTGGCAGGAGTCGACGACGGACTGATCACGGCATCACGCCGCGTATGCCTGATGCCCGACAAGGCATGGAGGGATATCAACCCGGACGACTTTGATATTCTGATGATTCCCGGTGGCGCACCGGGGGTGAAGCGTTTCATGGCATTCCCGCCCCTGTTGCAGGCCATTCGCGATTTTGACCGGGCCGGAAAATGGATCGGCGCGGTTTGCGCCGGCCCGCTGGCACTCCAGGCCGCCGGCATCCTCAAGGGGCGCAGGGCAACCTGTCACCCTGGCGTCGCCGCCCAGTTAACCGCCACCCCCCGTCTGAACGACCGGACCGTTGTGGATGGCCATATCGTGACCAGTCAGGGTGCAGGAACCACCTTTGAACTTGCACTAACCCTGGTTCGCCTAGCGGAGGGACCATCCCAGGCCCGCGTCATTGCGGAAGACATTGTGCTGGCGTGAGCATTCAAACCCGTAATACAAGGATCCATCCATGTTTGCAAAACTGACTTTTCTTGGAGCGGCCTGCAGTGTGACGGGATCCCGATATCTTCTCGACATTAATGGCGCCCGGCTACTCATTGATTGCGGGCTGGTCCAGGAGCGTGAACTGGCAGACCGGAACTGGAAACCCTTCCCAGTGCCCCCTTCCGGAATTGACGCCGTCCTCCTGACACATGCCCATATTGACCACTGCGGGTATCTCCCCAAGCTGGTCAAGGAGGGGTTCAAAGGCCCCATCTACGGGACCCTTCCGACCGCCGAAATTGCCAAGACGGTCCTGATGGACTCAGCCAAGCTCCAGTCTGAAGACGCCGCCTTCAAGAAAAAGCGACATGATCGCGAGCAGCGGACAGGGCCCCGCCCCCTTGAACCGCTCTTCACGGTGGCCGACGTGGAACAGTGCTGTTCTCACTTTTCACCGGTCAAATATCATGAACCCGTGACAGTCGCCAAGGGCGTGGAAGTCAGCTATACGGATGCCGGCCATATTCTGGGTTCAGCCTCCATCCAGATCCGGGCCAACGGCCGATCCATCGTCTTCTCCGGCGATATCGGACGGTGGAACCGCCCCATCCTTGAGGACCCTGATTACTGCCCCCCCGCCGACTATGTCGTAATGGAATCGACCTATGGCGACCGTTTGCATGAAAAGACGGAACTGATTGGCGAAAAGCTACAGTCCATTATCCAGGACACCGCCAAACGAGGCGGCAATCTCATCATTCCAACCTTCGCGATCGAACGCGCCCAGGAAGTCCTTTATTATATCAACACGCTGGCCCGTGCAAAAAGCATCCCGCCCCTGCTGGTTTTCCTGGACAGCCCGATGGCGGTCACGGTGACTAAACTTTTCGAACAGCACCTCCCCTTGCTCGACAACGCCATGAACAAAATGGTTCGCGACCAACAGTCGCCTTTTCATTTCCCGGGACTTAAAATGATCCAGACTGTTGACGAGTCAAAGGGCATCAACAGCATTAAGGGAACGGTGGCGATCATGGCCGGGGCCGGGATGTGTACCGGCGGACGCATCAAGCATCATCTGGCCAATAACATCAGTCGCCCGGAATGTACCGTGCTGTTTGTCGGCTACCAATCCGCTGGCACCCTCGGTCGCCTGATCCAGAACGGAGTCAGCCCCATCCGCCTGTTCGGCCAGACATTCCCCGTCCGGGCCAGGATCGAGTCAATTTCAGGCTTTTCAGCCCACGCCGACCGGCAGGAACTGCTGCAATGGCTGTCGAAAAGCGGTCCCACAAAGCCGCGCAATGTATTTGTCACCCATGGTGAAGCGGAGACCGCCCGGCACTTTGCGAAAACCCTCACGACGGAAAGAGGCTTTTCTGCCACCGTTCCCGAATACGGCAATGAAGCCGTGCTGGAATAGCCTGATGAAACCCATCGTCACACCACTCCTGTTTCTTCTTTGTACCCTGGCTGGCTATTCTTTCGCGCCAGCCCGGGCCGGGGACACCAATGCCCCCGCCACCACGGTTACGACCGATTCCCCGGCAGTCATCACAAACGCCATTCCCGTCACAACCAATGCCGTTCCTGGGCTAAAACAAAAAGGCACGGATGAGTTGACTGGGGCAACCCTTCTCGGAGTCTTCGGGGGCAGTTTCGGCGGAAAGTTCAGCGTCTCCGGACGCACCCTCCGGCTACCCGTTCCCGCAACCCAAACTGGTTCCAGTAGCGACTGGCGCAGACATCTGGATTTCGGAATGAACCAGAACAAGGGAAACACCGAAACCCTTCGCTATTCACTCGCCCTCGATGCGGCCAGAGATACGAAAGCGGATCTCTTCCGGATCCATGGCCGGGCCGCTTACGGCGAAAGCGAGGGCAATCGGGACACTGAAAACGCAGGCGCAGGCATGCGTTACGAGCGCATGATGACAAAAAAGATCTATGCCGTCGGAAATCTCGACTGGGTAACGGATACAATCGCCGACTTGAACTACCGCGCAACCGGAATTCTCTCACCGGGCGTGCATCTGATTCGTTCCCATACCACCCTATTCAACATCGAAGCTGGCGCAGGGTATGTCCTGGAAAATAAGAACGAGGATGAGAATGGTTATGCAGCGGGCCGCGCGGCATCCAGCGTTGAGCACATCCTCAACGAAAGAGTGCTTCTCTGGTGCACGGCGGAATATCTCCCGAAACTGGCTGACCTGGGAATCTTCTACATGAACACCGAGGCGGGCATTGCATCCGCCATCACCCGTGACCTGAGCTTGAACATCTACTACCAGTACCGGTATGACAGTAATCCGGTTGAAGACAAAAAGAGCACCGACACTGTACTTGCCACAGCCGTGAGTTTGACGTTTTAATGACCTTGGCGCCGTTCCTTGGTCTCCTCGCGCAGGCGCTTGAGCTTGCCGGCCATGCTGATCTTCTTCACAGGCGACATCCGGTCCACAAGCAGAACGCCATCCAGGTGATCAAGCTCATGCTGCACCGCGCGGGCCAGCAATCCCCGGCACCTCAGCACCCTGACTTCACCCTTCCAATCCACAAACGAAACCTCGACCTCGGTTGCCCGTTGAACCGCCGTGTGAATTCCGGGAAAACTGAGGCACCCTTCATCCCGCCGGACGGCATCATCCCCGCGCGAGGTGATTTTCGGATTGAACATCACCAGCGGCATCAGGATACCGGGATTGAGCGGCGGCCCGCCTTCCTGTTCCACATCAAGTTCGGCGGGAATATCAATCACGCAGACCGACACCGTCCGAGCCACTTTCTGGGCGGCCAGACCGATGCCGTCGGCGGCATGCATGGCTTCCAACATCCCGTCAACGAGCAACTTGGCTTCACCGGTGATCCGGGCGACCGGAGTCGCCCTGATGCGCAGAACAGGATCGCCAAAAGTGACGATCTCAAAACTCATAGCCATTCTCTTTCAACCAGTGCGACAAGTGAAGCTTGGTCTGCTCCAGAAGTTCGTCATCACAGATCGCCGTGGTGCGGCCCGCGTCATACTGGGTCATCATCCACTCATAAATTTTCACAACACCCGGATCATTCTTGTTAACCGGCTCCTTGGCCTTGCGGAAGTATTTCTTAATCCACAGCGAGATGCCAGCCTGCCCGCTCTTGTCGGTCACCGCCAGCTCCACCGGACGATTCAACAGCTTTTCAGTATTGAACACGTTGTAGATTTCCTCGTTCTTCAGCAGCCCATCGGCATGAATCCCGGCACGCGTCACGTTGAAACTCTTGCCGATCAGAGGTTGATTTCCAGGGATCTGCACCTTGAGCTCATGCTCGAAGTACTCGGCAATCTCCGTAATGATGGTCGTATCCACATCGCAATCGTTGCCGCGAAGCTGAAGGTAGTTCACCACCATGCCCTCGACCGGGGGATTCCCCGTGCGCTCGCCCATGCCCAGCAGGGTTCCGTTCGCAGCGGAACAACCGTAAAGCCATGCCGTCACCGCATTCGCCGTCACCAGGTACAGATCATTGTGACCATGCCATTCGAGCCATTCACTAGGGACCCCGGAATAGTATTGGAGGCCATAAATCAAGCCAGGCACAGACCTCGGCATCGCGGCGCCGGGATAAGGAACCCCAAGACCCATCGTGTCGCAAATCCGGATCTTGATGACCTTTTTGCTTTCCTCCGCAAGCTTCATGAGCTCGGAGGCAAAGGGCACCACGAACCCATAGTAATCAGCCCGCGTCACATCCTCGAAATGACAGCGGGGGGTGATGCCCACATCCAGGGCATCCCGGACCACTTTAAGATATTCTCGGAGCGCCTGGC
>JBAXRC010000059.1:0-8638 GCA_037131415.1 bacterium
TTGAGGACATAGCGGATGTTCCGCTTGGCAACCAGGTTCTCTCCGATTTCCGCGACCTTGGCGGCCATGTCGGCCCTGGTGCTTTCGGTGATGGTGTTATCTTCCATGCCCAGCGCCTTGTCAGCCATGGTCTTGACGAACGCCTTAAAGTTGTCGTTCTTGGCCACGAAGTCGGTTTCGCTGTTGATCTCGATGAGCGTGCCGACTTTGCCGTTGCCTGCGGCGGCTATCAGTCCCTGGTTCGCCGCGCGGGTCGCCTTCTTAGCGGCGATCGCCAAGCCCCGCTCGCGGAGCAACCGGATCGCCTTGTCCTTGTCGCCGCCCGCTTCCACGAGAGCGCGCTTGCACTCCATCATACCCACGTTGGTGGCTTCACGTAATTCCTGCACCATTGCTGCTGTAATTTCAGCCATTGTAAATCACTCCTTCAAATTTGAGATTGGACGATTCCATATCCCCCGCCCCCGCCGTTCCGGGCGGGGAGGGGATTAAGCCTGCTACGCGGAGGGAGCCTCAGGCTTCGCCGTAGCCGGTGCGGCTACAGCAGCCGGTGCGGACGGCCTTCCGCCCCCGCCGGTTGTGCGGCGGCGCGGGCTGCGGCTTTCACCCCTGGGCTTGCGGGGCCCGGACGGACGGTTGTCGCCGCCACCCTGACCCTGCTCCGATTCGCGCTTCCGGTTGTCCTCAACGGCGATCTTGGAATACTCCGAGACCCCCTTGTTGATGGATTCGGCGAGGGCGAGGGCGATAAGCCGGATCCCCCGGATGGCATCATCATTCCCCGGGATCGGGTAATCCACCGGCTCGGGATCCGTGTTGGTGTCCACGATCGCGATGACGGGAATGTGCAAGCGGTTCGCCTCGGCAATGGCGATTGACTCGCGATTGACGTCGATGACGAACATCGCGCCCGGCTTGTCGTTCAGCGTGGCCATGCCCGCGAAATTCTTACGCAGCTTCTCGAGCTCGTGGCGGAGCACGGCGACTTCCTTCTTGGGCATCTTCTCGAACTCACCATCCTTCTCCATCTTCTCGACCTGATGCATGTACTTGATGCGCTTGCGGATGGTCGCGTTGTTGGTCAGGGTACCGCCGAGCCAGCGGGTGCTGACAAACGGCTGGCCGCAGGAGGCCGCGATTTCCTTGGTGACCTGCTGCGCCTGCTTCTTGGTGCCGACGAAAAGGATCGGACGCCCGCGGGCTGCGGTTTCATACACGAACTGCTTGGCTTTCTCGAGCTGCTCCAGCGTTTTCGTGAGATCGATGATATGAATCCCGTTGCGCTTGTCGAAGACAAACGGCTTCATCTTGGGATTCCAACGCTTGGTCTGGTGACCGAAATGCAGACCTGCATCCAGCAGATCCTTGACGGTAATCGCCGCCGGTACTTGAACAGTATCCATCTCTAACTCCCTTTTGTTTCATCCGCCTGAGGCGGATAATCCGCTTTGGGTAAGCCGGGAAGGCCTACCACTCGCTTCCGTCCGGACACCTGCCGGACTACTAAAAGGCGCGGATAATACGTATTATCCGCGCCTAATCAAGACTTTTTAACGCTTACGAAATCCGCATCGGCATCAGGACGTAAATAAACGGAACATCGCACTTGATCACGCCCGGACTCAGGTCGTCCGTCAACTCCACGTAAATCTCATCGTTCACTAAGTTACGCAGGGGCTCCATGATATAGTCCGGATTGAATGCAACCTGGATTTCCTTTCCAGCATACTTGATGGCCACCGATTCATGGGCCTCGCCGACATCCGGCGATGACGCGCTGATTTTCAACTTGTTCTTTCCGAAAATCAGCTTAATGGAGCTCGATTTTTCGCTGGTCAGCAGGGCCACCCTCTTCAACGCCGTCAGGAGGATTTCCCGTTCCACGGCAATCCGTTGCTCGCACTGGGCCGGAATCACCTGCCTGAAGTTCGGATAGGTTCCCTCGATCAGCTTGGTCATCAGCGTCACATCGTCAAATTCAAAGCTCGCTTGATTCTTTCCTGTGTGAATTTTCACAACCCCCTCATCCTGAAGGATGCGGATCAGTTCATTCACCGCCTTGGTCGGGACAATCGCCTCGCATTCCGCCTCTTTCGGAAATTCCATCTCATGTTCAGCCAGGGCCAGGCGGCGTCCATCCGTGGCCACCAGGGTCAACTTGTTCCCCTTGAAGCTCATCAGTGTCCCATTCAGGATAAACCGCGTCTCGTCGTTGGAAGCGGCATAGAACGTCTTCTGGAGCATATCCTTGAGGACTTTCTGATCCATTGAGAAGGTGTGCCCTTCCTCACCCTTTGGCATGGCCGGAAATTCGTCAGCTGAAAGTCCGTTTATCTTAAAAAAAGCCGACCCACAAGTGATGGACGCGGCATTTTTATCATCCACGTCGATTTCAATGTTGTCGACCGGTAATTCCCGGATAATGCTTAGCAACCTCCGTGCAGGGATGGTGGTGGCCCCCGCTTTCCCAACTTGAGCCTCCACCGCGCACCGCATCGTTACTTCCATGTCCGTCGTGGTAAGCCACACCATGTTGTCCTTGCATTGAATCAGAACATTGGACAGAACGGGAAGGGTCGGGCGAACACTCACAACACCATGAACCATCTGAAGTCCGGACATGACCGCATCTTTAGCAATGACAAGTTTCATCTATCCTCCTGGCGACTTTTCAACAATCTCTTATGAATACTCTTATTCAATATATCCAAGTATCAGTAGTATTATACCCTGTTAATAACAGCAACAACTTCAATAATGGTTGAATACCCCTTCAAAACAAACTGATCCAACCACATTCGCCTGTTCATGGCATCCACACTATTGCTGATGACAACATTTCACAACCCGCCTCCACAGACTTACTGACACCATTTCTGCAAGTTCTCAACAGGGATGTCAACTTTTCTTCTCCAGCATGCGTGACAGGTGGGAAACATTCTGGCGAAGATCCGAATTGGTCTCCATCTTTTTCTCCACAAGACGGCAAGCATGAAGAATGGTGGCATGGGTCTTTCCGAAGGCGCTCCCGATCTCCGGAAGGGAGGAGGAGGTCAGGTTGCGGCATAGGTACATGGCAACCTGGCGGGGCATGGTGATGACCGCCGGACGGCGCTTGCTGGTCATGTCGACCAAACGGACGTCATAATGATCAGCCACCGTTTTCATGATATGCTCAAACGTCAGGTCCTCCTGCTTCTCCTGGTCCAGTGTATCGCGCAACAACGTTTCCAGGTCAGGAATGGTAAGAGGGCGGTTGATCAGCGATGCGTAGGACGTAGCGCGGATCAGCGCGCCCTCGAGCCGGCGGATATTGGAACGGATTTCCTTGGCGATAAACAGAATCACCTCGTCCGAGTGCTTGTATCCACCATGAGCCTGCTTGTTGCGCAGGATGGCGATGCGGGTTTCCAGATCCGGCGGCTGGAGTTCCGTGACCAGTCCCCATTCAAATCGTGTCACTAGGCGCTGTTCCAGCCCCTGGATTTCACTGGCCGGCCGATCGCTGGTCAGCACAATCTGCTTGTGGGAGTCAAAGAGGGCGTTGAATGTATGGAAGAACTCCTCCTGCATACGCTCCTTGCCCGCCAGGAAATGAATGTCGTCAATCAGAAGCAGGTCGATGCCGCGGTACTTCTGCCGGAATTTGACAAGGGACTTGTTCTGGAGCCCCTCGATATATTCATTCGTGAAGGTTTCCGAGGAGAGGTAGGCAATCCGCGCATTGGAGTTCCGAAGCACGTGATGGCCGATCGCCTGCATGAGATGAGTCTTCCCCAGTCCCGAGCTACCGTAGATGAAAAGAGGGTTGTAGGCGCGGGCGGGGGATTGCGCCACGGCAAGCGCGGCGGCATGGCCGAAATTATTGGAGGGGCCGACCACGAAATCATCAAAGGTGAATTTCGGATTGAAAACCGGGTTCGATCCCGTGCGCGGCGCGGCGGCACGCCGGGGCGATGGATTCGGGCTTTCGGGCTCCGTCGATTGCTTCTCCGCACGCGGCGCCATGGCACGGTGCCCAACCAGGAACGTGATGTCATAATTTTCGCCGGACACCGAGGAGACCGCCTTCTGGATCAGCGACAGATAGTTTTCCTCCAGCCACGTCTGGTAAAAATTATTCCCCACCATCAGCGAGAGCGTATTCCCCGCGATTGCGCCTGGCTCGATGACTTCGATCCACCGCGAAAACACATCCGGATGCAACAGATCGCGAAGATGATCGCATGCCTCTTTCCAAATCAACTGGGCATTCTTTTCTGACACATCAACCCCCTTGCTGCCGGAAACAACGGTCCCGACAGACATGAATTCAAAATTTCACGGACAAAACCTACCCGAAAACCGGGTCGGTGGTTCAGACCAACCAATAAAAACAGGCACACTCTCGACGACGCGACTTATTAACAGGTTATTAACAACTCAAATTACCTTTACTCTTGTACCCGCTGACGCAGGACAATAGGTGAGAAACCATAAGCAGGCAAGGCGTTTTATGATATTCCTTCAAATATTTACGACCCCACGACAGATAGAGAATTAGATAGCGGAGACCCCCCATATATAGCGTGGTAGCGATAATGCCTGTCGTTCCCTATAGGATGATAGTGGACTGCGCGAGTCATGGATTAGAGGAGTGCTTTCCCTAACCTGTTAGTATTTCGTGAGTTTTGAATGAGGCGAAGGGAAAAAGAAATTAACAGGCTCCAGAAAGCCCCTAAAAAACCAACAAAACAAGCAATCATCATGAATTTTCAGAGCAAAAAAAAGCCCCGGATATTACTCCGGGGCTTTTTTTGCCTTGCTGGCGTTCGGGGCTTAGCCCTCAATCGCCGCGTGGGCGGCCGCCAACCGCGCAATCGGAACGCGGAACGGGCTGCAACTCACGTAGTTCAATCCCGTCTTGAAGCAGAACTTCACGGACTCCGGATCGCCACCCTGCTCGCCGCAGATGCCAACTTTTAGGCCCTTCTTCGTCTGGCGCCCCTTTTCCACCGACATCTTGATCAGCTGGCCCACGCCATCTTGGTCAATAGTCTGGAAGGGGTCGGCAGGCATAATTTTCTGCTCCAAGTAATCGCCCATGAATCCGCCGATATCATCACGGCTGAAACCAAACGTCATCTGGGTCAGGTCATTGGTGCCGAACGAGAAGAAGTCGGCCTCCTTTGCCATGCGATCCGCGAGCAACGCCGCCCGGGGAATCTCGATCATGGTGCCAAACGCATAAGGGATCTCAACCTTCTTGCGAAGGGCGACTTCCTCGTAAATGCGGGTGACAATGGCCTTCTGGTGCTTCAGCTCGGACATGTCGCAGGTGACCGGGATCATGATTTCCGGATGGCACTTCTTGCCGCTCTTGATCAACTCCGCCGCCGCCTCGAAGATGGCGCGGATCTGCATCTCGGTGACTTCCGGGTAGGTGATACCGAGACGCACGCCGCGATGTCCCATCATCGGATTAGACTCATGCAAGGACTCGCCGCGGGCCTGGACCTCCTTGAGGGTGATTCCGAGGCTGGACGCCAGTTCCTTCTGCTTGGCCACGCTCTGCGGAACGAATTCATGCAGCGGCGGATCCAGCAGGCGGATGGTGACAGGCAGGCCGTCCATCGCGGCCAGTGTGGCCTTGATGTCGCTCTTCACGAAGCGGAAGAGTTTCTTCAGGACGGCCGTTCGTTCCACGACCGTCTTGCTGAGGATCATCTTGCGCAGCAGAAAAAGGGGCTCATCACTGCCCTTGCCGTAGAACATGTGCTCTGTGCGGAACAGCCCGATGCCCTCGGCGCCGAACGCGCGGGCCTTTCGGGCATCCTCCGCTGTCTCGACGTTGGCGCGTACGCCCATCGTGCGGAACTTGTCCACCATCGACATGAACTTCTGGAACCGGGGATTCTCGGAGTTGTCCACCAAGCCGACCTTGCCGACGTACACGCAGCCTCGCGTACCGTTCAGGGTCACCAGTGTGCCCTCCTTGAGGGTCTGGGTGCCGACCACGAGGGTCTTGTTGTGGGCATGGACATGCATGGCGCCGGCGCCGACGATGCAGCACTTGCCCCAGCCGCGGGCCACGAGCGCTGCATGGCTTGTCATGCCGCCGCGAGCGGTCAGGATACCGGCTGCAGCCTGCATTCCCTCGACATCTTCGGGATTTGTTTCCTCGCGCACCAGGATGACGGTTTTGCCGGCCTTGGCCTGCTTGACGGCCTCCTGAGCCGTGAACACGATATGGCCGCACGCGCCGCCGGGACCCGCGGGGAGCCCCTTGCAGAGCAGCTTGGCCATGACTTCGGCCTTGGGATCCACGACAGGGTGGAGCAGCTCGTCGAGCTGGGCGGGCTTCAGGCGCATCACGGCGGTTTTCTCGTCGATCAGCTTCTCCGCCAGCATGTCCATCGCCATGTTCAGGGCGGCGGTGCCGGTGCGCTTGCCGCTGCGGCACTGGAGCATGTACAGCTTGCCTTCCTGGATGGTGAACTCGATGTCCTGCATGTCCTTGTAATGCGTCTCGAGCGTGTTACGGATCTTCAGGAGCTGCGTGTAGGTCGATGGCATCTGCTCCTCGAGCGACTGCAGGTGGTTGTTCTGGTCGTTCTTGGTGTCGTTGTTCAGGGGGCTGGGGGTCCGGATACCGGCCACCACGTCTTCACCCTGGGCATTGATCAGCCATTCGCCGTAGAACTTGTTGTCGCCGGTGGCCGGGTTGCGGGTAAACGCCACGCCGGTTGCAGAAGTGTCGCCCATGTTGCCGAACACCATGGCCTGGACGTTGACGGCCGTGCCCCACGCATCCGGAATGCCCTCGATGCGGCGGTAGGAAATCGCGCGGCGGCCGTTCCAGCTTTTGAATACGGCGCCGATACCGCCCCACATCTGGTCCATCGGGTCATCGGGGAAAGCTTTACCGAGCACCTTCTTGACGCGCTCCTTGAACTTCTCGCACAGTCCCTTCAGGTCGGCCGCCGTCATGTCCGTGTCGGCCTTATAGCCCTTCTTCGCCTTGAGGTCGTGCATGATGCCCTCAAGTTGCATGCGGATCCCCTTGCCCTCGGCCGGCTCGATGCCCTCGGACTTTTCCATCACGACATCGGAATACATCATGATCAGGCGGCGGTAGGAGTCATAGACGAAGCGCTCGTTGCCCGTCTTGATGATCAAGCCAGGGATGGTGCGGGGGCACAACCCGACATTGAGCACGGTTTCCATCATGCCCGGCATGGAGGCGCGGGCGCCCGAGCGGCAGGACACCAGGAGGGGGTTCTGCGCATCACCGAACGTCAAGCCCATGTCCTTTTCCATCTGGCGCAGGGCCGTTTCGACCTGTGCGGCAAGGCTCTTGGGAAACTTTGACTTATTGCCGAAAAAATCATTGCAGCAGTCAGTCGAGACCGTGAATCCCGCGGGAACCGGCAGTCCCAGCTTGCACATTTCGGCCAGGTTCGCGCCCTTTCCCCCTAGCAGATTCTTATCGCTCGCGCCGCCCTCGGTTTTGCCGGGGCCAAAACTATACACATACTTCTTTTCACCAGTCGATGCCATTGCCTTGCTCCTGTTTATGTTGCGCACCGCATCATCGCGGCGCAGTTTTAATGCAGAACATCCATACTCAAAAATGTGCGACTTTCCCCGTCATGCCCCGAAAAAACGCGCTTTCGGCATAATTCGGCCACGAATGAGTCGTGACAGGTGTTCGCCGGAACCGCGAAAATGCGGGCTGGACAACCGAACTTGAATCGCTACGATTAACGGGCGCAATATATGGAAAGAGAAGATCCTGCGCAAGGGCTTTCTTGAGGTTTTTATTCAACGAAGAGGGGAATCAAGTAGAGATGAGCAAAACGATCAGTCTGGTGGCGAATACGATCCGAGGTCTCTCGATGGATGGCGTTCAAAAAGCGAATTCAGGGCATCCGGGTATGCCCATGGGAATGGCCGATGTAGCCGCCGTGCTTTTCCTGAAGCACCTGAATCATTGCCCGTCGCGGCCGGACTGGGTGAATCGCGACCGGTTTGTGTTGTCGGGCGGGCACGGTTCCATGCTGTTGTACAGCCTGCTTCACCTGAGCGGCTATGCCCTTCCGCTGGAGGAACTCAAGCAGTTCCGCCAATGGGGCAGCAAGACGCCCGGCCACCCGGAATTCGGGCACACCATCGGGGTCGAAGCCACGGCTGGCCCGCTGGGGCAGGGGTGCGGCATGGCCACGGGGATGGCCCTGGCCGAACGGATGATGGCCGCCCGGTTCAACGCCGGCGCCTTCAACCCGGTGGATCACTGGACCTATGTGTTCTGCGGCGATGGCGATATGATGGAAGGCATCTCCCACGAGGCTTTCTCCATGGCCGGGCATCTCGGGCTGAACAAGCTGGTGGTCTTTTATGACAGCAACCGCATCACCATCGAGGGTGACACCAATTTGTCCTACAGCGATGACGTGCGCAAGCGGTTCATCGGCTACAAGTGGAATGTTCTGGAGATTGACGGGCATAATTACGACGAGATCGAAAAGGCCATTCTGGCGGCCAAGGCCGAGAAGGATCGCCCCACCCTGATCATTACCCACACGCATATCGCCCAGGGTTCCCCCCACCTGCACGATTCCCACAAGGCGCATGCGCCTTGTGGGAATCGTGCAGGTGG
>JBAXRC010000060.1:0-8589 GCA_037131415.1 bacterium
GAGGGCGAGGCTTGCCGAGCCGTGTCCACTGGCGAGCCTAAAAAGTGAACGATCAACCTGCAAGACAAGGGGTTCGATCGACATGCGCTTATTTGGACCGCGGCTCGGCTAGCCTCGCCCTCCACAGGCTGCTAACGCCGGTTGCAAGGTTTGACTGGACTCACCCCCACAGGGTTAGGTAGCATCCCCCGCCAGAAAAACAGGAGCCCATTATGAGAAAATATAATGTTTGTGTTGTGGGAATCGGCGCCGTCGGAACGGAAATGATCCGCCTGCTCAAGAAGCGCAACTTCCCGGTTCAATCTCTCACCATCCTGGCCCGCAGCGAACGCACCGAGGTGATTGACGGAGAAAGCTATCCGGTCAAGGTCGCCGCTCCCGAGGCGTTCACCGGCATGGACTTCGCCTTCTTTGCCGGCACCGAAGGCGCCAAGGGCGCCTCCCAGACACTCGGCTGGGAAGCCGTCAAGCGGGGTTGCATCGTCGTGGATAACGGGGATGACTTCCGCATGGATCCCCGGGTTCCCCTGGTGATCCCGGAAATCAACCCGGAAGCACTCAAGGCTCATCAGGGCTTTATCGCCAACCCGAACTGCAGCACCATCATCGCGCTCATGCCGCTGGTGGCAATCCACAAGGCCGCCAAGATCACGCGCCTGGTGGCCAGCACCTATCAGGCCGTCTCGGGAACCGGAAGCGCGGCCGTCAAGGAACTGGAGGCACAGGCGAAGGCCTGGGCCGCCGGCCAGCCACTCCCGCGCGAGGTGTACCCCCACCAGATCGCCTTCAACCTGATCCCCTGCGTGGGCTCGTTCAAGGATGATTCGGGCGAAACTACCGAGGAAATCAAGATGCGCAAGGAGACCCACAAGATCCTGGACGCCTCGATCCAGGTGGCCACCACCTGCGTCCGCGTGCCGGTTTTCAACAGCCACAGTATCGCAATCAATATCGAACTGGAAAAGCCGCTGTCCCCGGACGAGGCTCGCGCACTCCTGGCCAAGACACCGGGCGTCCGCGTGACCGACGACCCCAAGAATGCGGTCTACCCGATGCCGTTGCAGGCCTCCGGCCAGTATGATGTCCTGGTCGGCCGCATCCGCAAGGATATGAGCGTCAAAAACGGCTTGGTCCTGTGGTGTGCCGGCGACAACATCTGGAAGGGAGCGGCCCAGAACGCCATCCAGATCGCGGAGGAAATGGTCGCCCAGGGATTGCTGAAGAAGTAACCAAAGGCTCCACGAAAATCATCAAGCCGTATCCGGAAACGGATACGGCTTTTTTATTTGAATTACTGGTTACGCAGGGCGGAAAGCGTGGAAACACGAGACGCCCAGCGAATGGAGATTCCAATCCAGAATAGATGAAAGAGCGTTATTCCGGCCAGGAAAGCCAGCATCGTCGTTACCGGAAGCGATACGCCTGGCTCATGCAAATTCGGCCACATGGCCGCCAGTGATGAGATGCCCCCCGCCGCCAGCCCCAGTCCCAGCATCAGCCGGTGCTCCGCCGCAATCATCCGGCGAACCTGCTTGTCGGAATAGCCCACCGCCTTAAGCAGTGCAAACTCAGCCCGGCGTTCACGTATGGCCCGCAACACCACAATCGCCATACCCGCACTACCCAACAGCAACCCCAGCCCGCCCAGCACCAGGAACATGGTCATATAGGTGGACTCCACCGCATGAAACTCCCTCAACCGGGCCACCGCCGGCATGATATCCAATCCGAACTTTCCAAGCCTGCGGGCCAGACACTCCCGCGCCCCCTTCTCACCGCCTTTCGGAATATCCGCCAGGAAAATCCGCGATCCGCTCTCCGACGGGTAACGCCCGGAAAAGGCCGACAGGGGAATCAGGATAGATCCCTGAAAGACCGACACCCGCATCGGCAGCGCCCCAACCAGCTTGACCTTGAAGGGGGTTCCCCGCTCGTCACGAAACAAAAGAATATCACCCACCTTCTTCTGCAAGCCCCACTGCGCGGTGTTCAAATCCCCCGCCAGCCCCGGTACACAGCCATCAACAAGCGGCTCCTGCAGGAGCGACCACGGGGCGGCGAATGCACCCCGGACTTTAAAGGCCTCCGGATTCACGCCCAGTAATCTGGGCGACTGCGCCCGGTTCAAATTGAGACAACTCGCGTCATCCCCATCCCGCACCTTGATCGGCACCAGCGTCACCCCCACCAGGGCATCCTCTTGGTCCAACCGTAACTTTTTCCAGCCCGCGTCACTCGTCAGATCGGCAAGAACGGGTATGGAAGACTCCCCGAACAGGGCAAATCCCCCCGTTCCGGATGACCGTTCCGTAGCCCCCTTCTCGATATTTTCCTGCATCGAGGAAACGGCAAACACCATGAAACACCCGATTGCCAGAAGCCCGACAATCGTCAGGCTCCGGGTTCGGCGACGACCCAGATTTCGCCTCCCCAGCGAAGCCAGCGTCAACCGCCCGCGTCCTTCGGCCAGCCGGATGAAATTAAGGCGGATCACCCCCAACACGGAAACAAGCAACAGGCCGCCGGCCGCAAAAAAGAGTTCGGCAGGGGATTGCAGGGGCTTGAAAACACCGAGCACAACAAGAACGGCAGCAACCGCAAGTCCCAGGTACGGGAGCAGGACTCCCGGTTTAATGTTTCGCGGGACTGTACTGTCTAACGCCGCCCGGAGGTCGGCGTCCACCTGCGCCAGCAGTTCCCTCGCCGGGCGCGCCGTCTGGCGCCAGGTTGCGACCACCAGCGCGAGCAGGGCCATGGCAATTCCCGCTGCCAGCCCTTTGATAACCGTCGCCAGTTCGGCGTGGAACTGAATCGCCGTGGAGGCCACCGCCCCCTGCCAGACATGGCCCAATGCCCAGATCAAGGTGCGGGTATAGAGTAGCCCAAGCCCGGCTCCCAGCAAGCCGCCAACAACCGCCACCCAAAGTCCTTCCTGAATAAGCAGCCACCGGATCCTGCCAGGCGTGAACCCCACGGCAAGCAAAAGGCCGGTCTCCTGCGAGCGCTGCTGGATCGAGAACGAGAACAGCAGGGCTGTCAACATCAGGGCCGCAATCATGACAAACCCGCTCATGCCCAGGAACAGCTGGCCGAAGTCCAGCGCCTCACCCGCCGCCTTGAGCGCGATCCGGCGTACCGGCATGAAGGCAAACCCGATCTCCTGCGGCTCCAGATTATTGCGCAGGGCATCTTCCATCGCCGCCCGGGCCTCCGCGCCTCCCTTGATCCGGATACCCGTCAGGTCGCCAAACCGGTTGGCCCACATCGCCTGCCCCGCCCTCAAGGTCACAAACGCCTTGGGCGTGTCCCGATACGCATCCCAGTACGCCTCATTCGGCTTATCCTCCACTTTCTCCGGATCCAGCGGCATGCCGATATCCCAGTCGGCACAGCGTCCCGCATCCGTCAGCCCCGGGAAGCGCGGCGCCAATTCCCGTTCCCGTAACAGGGACTCCATGGCGACAATGCCACGCACCCGGAATACCCGGCTCGTCTCGGCGAACCGGCCACCGGGGGCAAACTCATAATACGCCATCCGAACACTTGCCCCGGGAATGAGAGCCAACTCGTCAGCCAGCCAGCGGTTAACAAGGATCTCGTCATCCTTCATTTCACGGGGCACCAGCCCGAACCCCGGTGCAGGTGATAGGGCCACGACGAACGAGTATGGCGTGGAATTGGTTTCACCCTCACGGGAAATCGAATTGACCAGATAGGTCAGGGCACCCGCCGATTCCCCGACTCCAGCCGCCACCCGCCCCACGCCCGGATCCAGTATAACCCGGTCACTTTCAAGCTGATTAATCGATATATCATCACTATTTCGCCACCTTAACCCCATGTCGCCCAGCCCCCAGACGGCCTTGAGGGACCGGTCAAGCCGCTCCTCCGACACGGCGTCCCCTGCCAGCAGGACATTCACCTTGCCATCCAGTCCCGCCAATTTCTGGAGGCTCGCGAGACTGACAAAGGCGTTACAGGGCATCACCTGATTGGCAGAGAGACTGAACCTTCCGGACTGGTCATCACTCCAGATTGCCCCCACGGTGAAAGCTCCCCGGGTTGTATCATCCCCCTTCCGGGACGACAGCGGGGCATCAAGCGGGAGGAGGGATGGCTTGCTAAAGCGTATGAATATTGGATCTCCCTGCTTTACGCCAAGTTCAGCCGCCAACCGGACATTGAGGGCGACATCCCCTTCGTTCAGGCGGATCCCCTGCTGGCCGGCCAATCCCGGGAACCGTTCCTCCACGCCGATGATCTGAACGTTGTTTACCTGCCGCTCCCCCGGACCGATGGCGACCCCGCGAAGCAACAATGCCGGAGCGACGGCAACACGGGTCTCAGCCTGAAGGCGGCCGGCGAGGGTCTCCGGGAAATAGCGCCCCCTCGTGTCGAGGGCATAATGGGCACCCCCCAACCGGAGCAACGCCGCTTGCCGCAGGGTATAGCTGACGGAATCGCCCACCAGCAGGGCGCCAACCAGCACCGCCACCGCAAGCGCAATTCCGGCCAGCACGCTGAGATGCGCCCCCGCGTAATACAGCGTGCTTCTCAAACTGAGCTGGACCCGCGTCATGTCAGGTGTTCCCCGGAATCAGAACGCCATCAACAAGTGAATACACCCGGTCCATACGCATGGCCAGGGGCAGGGAATGGGTGACAACGATCAGCGTCATGCCCTGCTGCCGGTTCATCCGCACCAGCAGATCCCCCAGATTTTCGGCGCCCGCCCGGTCGAGCGAACCCGTCGGCTCATCCGCCAAAAGCAGGCTGGGCTGGTTGATCATGGCGCGCACCACGGCCACCCGCAATTGTTCCCCACCCGAAAGCTGGGCAGGGCGGTACTCCAGGCGGGCGGAAAGGCCGACCTGATTGAGCAGGTCCCGGGCACGGGACTCGGCCTCACCGGGAGCGCGGGAAACCGCCACAAGCGTCGGAACCAGGATGTTTTCGAGGACATTGCACTGGGGCAGGAGATGATGCTGCTGGAACACAAACCCGATTTTCCTGTTCCGGATTGCCGTCTTGTCGCCCTCCCCCAGCCGCTCCAGGTTCTGCCCCTCCAATAACACCGAACCGGAAGACGGCACGTCGAGAAGTCCCATGATATTCAACAGGGTGCTTTTTCCCGACCCCGATGGCCCCACGATGGCAATGGACTTCCCCGCCTCAACCTCCAGCGAGATAGATTTCAAAACCTGAACCACCCCGCCACCTGGGGCGGGATAGTTTTTGGCAACCTCTTTCAAACTTACCATCGGTGTTGTCATGATTTCTCCCGCGCCTTCCCCGGTGGACCGTATAAAACCAGAAAGCCATCATCGGTTCCCACAAAAACCCCATCCCCCGTGATGGCCGGTGCCGTCAGGGAATCGCCTGCCTTTGCCGCCCATACCTGCCTTCCGGTTTCAAGAGAGAACAGGAAAAGGGTTCCCCCCGAGGCCACCACCACCTTATCCCCGGCAATGGCGGGAGAGGACGGGTTCCCCTCGGTCGTTGCGACCCAGAGGGGTTTTCCATCACGCCGGTCCAGGCAATATATCCGGCCATCGCTCGCGCCCGCCACAACGCGGTTGGAGGTCAAGGCAGGGGTGGTGAATACCTCGTTGCTGGCGCAGCGACTGGTCCAGGCAACCGTGGCGCGGGGGATATCCACGCAGACGACCGACCCATCCCGTGTCCCAACGAACGCATGATCGCCTTCCACGGCGGCGCCACCCGCCATCGGGCCGTGTTCGTCCAACCGGACCACGCCGCGTGACGTTCCATCGGTCAGGGACAGGATATGCACGGCCGCATCGCAGGCGCCAAAAACAGCCACACCCGAACCAACGGCAGGCGGGGTATCGCACCGCGATACCGGCGCCGCAGCCCAGACCCGATGTCCATCCGCAAGCGAAAGTAATTTCAGAACGCCGTCGCCCCGTGACATGACCAGCACACGGACCTCTCGGCCCGTCCCTGCCGATACCCAATTCGGGGAGCCCAGCAGATCGTCACCGGTCTTCTGCTTCCACCGCCGCGCGCCCGATCCGGCCTCAACGGCATACAGGAAACCCTGATCCGACCCGATCAACACCAGTCCACCGATGCACAACGGCGGGGTTGAAAACGACTCCTGCACTGTCGTGGCGGGATTGGCCGGTTTGGCCATGGCTACCGACCACGCAAGGTTCCCCTGCCGGGTGAGACCCAGCAGCCCCCCGCCTTCAACCGCCACAACAACCCTGTCCCCGCAAACCACCGGCGGGGATGCCGGCGGCGCCCCCAAACGAGTCCGCCACTTCACCTCCAGGGACTCCGGGAAAGTCACCGGAGCCACCCCCCGCAATGCCGCATCGCCATGATAAATGGGCCAGTCACCCGGCGAAACCTCAATGGCACACGCCACGCCAGCCCCAAACAGCCAACTCAGGAACAAGGCACATCTCATGCGCTTCGGTCTTGTCATTTCGTAACCGCCTTCTCATAGACCTCAATCATGCTTTCAGCGACTTTCCCGATTTCGAAACGGGCCCGGACTGCGTCCTTCCCCGCCCGGCTCATCCGGCGCCAGCGGGTCTCATCCACCAGCAGCGCCTCGAGCTCCCTTGCAAGCGCGGCGGGATCAGCCGGGTCATAGCACACGCCACCGCCCGACTCCCCGATGATTTCCGGCGAGGCACCCAACCTGGGCTGGACAACCGGCACGCCGCTGGCCAGGGCCTCCAGCATGAACATCCCGAATGCCTCGGGATGCCGCATCGGCACCGCCATCACCGTCAGTGACTGAAGGAACTCCCGCCGGGCCTGCCGGTCAAACACCGGGCAGAACTCCACCGCATCCAGCAGATTCTTCGACGCCAGCCTTTGCCTCAGGCCCTCAAGGAAGGCGTCATCCTCGGGAGTTTTCCCTCCCGTGATTTTCAGCCTCACATTTTTCACCCGGCCCCGTTCCCGGAGCTGGATGAAGGCCTCCACCAGCGTTCCCAGCCCCAGTGATTCAGACATCCGGGAGAGGAAACCGATGACCTGCTGGCCAGGAGTCCACTGCGCCTCCCCATAGGACTCCGTGCTGACACCAATGGGAATCACCTGGAATTTGTCGGCGGGCACCCCCTTGAGCCGATCCTGCATCACGCGGCTGTAATAGCGGCTGACCGGGATGAAAGCGGCGACATCCCGCGCCTTCTCCGCCATCAGTGCCCAAGCCCTTTGCGCCGCCACAGGCTCCATGGCATCAATCCACGAGTCCTCATCCTGCAGGGTGCACACCACCGGCACGCCCACGTCACGCCGGATCCGGCCAGCCAATCCCAGCAAAAGGGCATTGGATAAATGAACCAGATCCGGTTTCTCATGGTGGACCAGCCAGGACACCAGGCGATCCAATTCAGCCGCCTGCCCCCCGTTCTCGCCATTCAACACCGACAAGGTCATCGCCTCCAAGCCACGGGCATTGGTCGTACCCGCCCGCCTGGCGACCCAGGTCAGGAGCCGGCGCGAGTCCAGCCGGCTCCGGATCCACTTCGGTAAAATCCTGAACCCCGGAACAATCTGGGCCAGATAAACCCCCACCGCGCCATAGAAGACGGGGATATGCGCCGCCCCCATGTCCTCGCCTTCGGTGAACAACGGCAGATACATGGGCACCAGCACCACGTCATGCCCCTGGGCCCGCAAAGCCATGACCAATTCCTTGTCGCGCATGCAGTTCTGGCAATAAAACACATCGCCAGTGCCGGGAATGATGTGGACGATTTTCATGCTTCCTCCCAGGCCAAGGCACCGGTCGGACATTCGCGGACGCAGTCAGCGGCGGCGGACCCGAGGGCGGACTCCAGTGAATCGCCAAAGGGAACACCGACCACGGTCTCATAACCGCGCCCGAGAAAAGTCAACCCCGAGAGGCGCACACAGATTCCGCACTTGATGCATTTTCCAGGTTCATAGATCACAGAGGAGCCAATCCTCGTGAACTCCGCCCGCGCATTTGCCCGGAAACTCTTCTGACTGGCGCCATATTCCTGCGCCAGGTCGCGCAGCTTGCATTGCCGCGCCTTCCGGCAATCGCATCGCAGGCAACGGCGACTTTCCTGAACGGCCTGCTCCGATGTGAATCCCGCACCCACAGGCTCAACCCGGGCACCAGGATCGACACCCACCATCATCTGATCCACTTCACCCTCATGGAGCTGCCCGAGCCTCGACTCGAAAGGCCGCTCCACCCCCACCACCGGCTTGCCATTCAACCACTGGTCGATGGCGCACGCGATCGATTTTCCATGGGCAACGGCACGAACCGCCATCTGGCCAGGATACACGACATCACCGCCCGCAAATACCACAGCGGAACCCCAATAAGCCACGAATCTACCGCCATTGGACCACATACTCAATGGTCTGCGCCACAGTGGGATCTACATTCAATTTCCACGCCGTGCTATCCGCCGTTGAACGCAAGATCAGACTGGTGGCTTCAGCCCCCGTCAGCGTCAGCCGTCCCTGGGCTGCCACTGTGTTGGTCTTCCCCGCCTGAAAGAGCAACGTTTTCCCGGCATTCGTGCAGGTGAGTCCCATAAAAAGGTTGGTTCCATAGACCGTGGA
>JBAXRC010000061.1:0-8468 GCA_037131415.1 bacterium
GTATGAGGTTACGCCTGAGACGGCGGCGGTGATTGCGCGGGCCAGGGCGAAAGGCGGCCGGGTGGTGGCCGTGGGAAGCACCTCCGTCAGGACGCTGGAAACTTCCGCCGGCGAGGATGGTGTCATTCACGCGGGCAGCGGACGGACCCGGATCTTCATTTATCCGCCCTACCGGTTCAAGGTTGTTGACGCCATGCTGACCAACTTCCACCTGCCGCGGTCCACCCTCATCATGATGGTCAGCGCTTTTGCCGATGCGGACTTGATCCGGGAGGCCTATGCCGAAGCCGTTCGGGAAAAGTATTACTTCTACAGCTACGGCGATTGCATGCTGATCGTTTAGCCATTGATTTGCGCGGCTCAGCAAGCTTCGCCCTCCAGAAGACTCGTCTCTTCAGCTCATGTTCTTCTGGAGGGCGAAGCTTGCTGAGCCGCACGGGTAGCGTGCTTCATCCCTGTCTTAAACGAGCCGTTCCCGTCCAAGGCGAGGATTTTTTCTGGATCAGGGCTTTGATTGGCCCGCGTGCCGGAGAATCAGGTCAACTACCGGTTTCGGATCGTCGAGACCATGCGGGTGATGGCCGACCTTTGGTTTGTGAAATACCGTGATCTCGCCCTTGAGCGTCTTGTAGCGCTTCTCGACGATGGAGGTGTTCTCCGCAGCAGGAACCACGGTATCCGCATCGCCGACAACATGAATGAGCGGGATTTTTGCCTTGGCGAGGGGTTTGAGGTTATCGATGGGGTTTTTCGTCCAGGCGAGGGCTTCCGCCTCATTCTTGAATCCGTAACAATTGATCAGCGCCTTCCAGTCGCCGCCGCTTCCCGTGCCCTTGCCCTTTCCGCCAGGCCAGCTTTTGAAGTCGCAAACGGGGGCATCGCCATAGATGCAGACTACTTTGTCTGGATTCAGGCTTGCCCAGTTGTAGGCATAGAGGCCGCCGCGGCTGATGCCGATGAGGGTGCCTTTGGGCGCCAAACCCTTTGCGGTGATGGCGGTGTAGAAGGCGTCAAAATGCTTGAGTGCCGCCGGGCAGCCGAAGGTGTTGCCGACCTCGATATGCAGGTGGTGGAATCCTTTTTCAAGAAGTTGCGGAACGCCGGTGCGGTCGGTAAAGGCGTCGGGGAACTCCATGCACCAGGTCCAGGGGTTGCCCGGCAGGGCTTTTTTCGGTTCAACTACCCATGCTTTGCACCCATCGATGGTGAAGTTGTGGCGGGTATACCCGCGCCATGAGTCAATTCTCTCCCCGGACCAGGACAGTGTCGTCGCAGGCAGGGCAGCCGCCTGGGGCGCCGGCGTGACTTTCTCCGCATTCACCGGCATGGCCGGCAGAACCAATGCAACGACACACAAGGCTGCTTTCAGGTGGGTGTAATACTTTTTCATCATGCTCCTTGATTTTTGAAACACGGTACCGTCAGGGCGAAGGAAACCCATCCCTCTTTCAGTTCTTTTAGGCTAAGTGTCCCCTGATGGGCAATGACAATTTCCCGGGCGAGGCTTAATCCGAGCCCGATGCCTTCAATTCGACGGCTGCGCGAGCTGTCTCCCCTGTAGAATCTGGTGAACAGGAGCTTTTCGTCCAGGTTCAATCCCGGCAGCGTAGTGTTGCTGATCGTCAGGAGGGCGAGTTCGCCCTTGAGGCAGAGCGTGATCCCGATCAGTCCGTCAGGCCGATTGTATTTGATGGCATTGCTCAGCAGGTTCTGGAGGACCTGCCGGAACAGGTCGGGGTCGGCCATGATCGCAATGCCGGGACTGATCTGGCAGTCCAGCTTCAGGCCGGGCGCGAGCACGTCGGCATCATGGAGGAGGGTGTCGAGTTCCCCGCTGAGATCCATTCGCTCGAGGCTGAGCTTGAGTTGCCCGGTGTCGGCCTTGGCCATCAGGAGCAGTTTGCGGACAATGGTCTTGAGGCGCTGAACTTCCTCCAGCAGGCCGGCGTACTGTTGTTGATCCGACTCGGATGAGGCGTTCTGGATGGCCTGCTCCATCTGGCCCTGGAGAATGGTGAGCGGCGTGTTCAGTTCGTGCGCGGCATCCGCGCTGAACCGCGTGGCCTGCTGGAAGCTCTTCTCCAAGCGGTCCAGCATGCCGTTGAGGATGTCGATAAGCTCCTCGAACTCCGGATCGGCCTTGCTGCCCGGGACTCGCTGATGCAGGTCCTTGGCGGTGATTTGCCGGGCAACACGGGTCAGTGTTTTGACGGGACGCAGCGCCTGCCCGGCCAGCAGCCAGCCACCGATTGCCAGCAGAAAGAGGGACACGGGAATGGCGAGGGTGAAAAGGGCCTGGACGGAATGGAGTTCCGACTGAAATTCGGCCAGATCCAGGGCCATGACAAAGTATACTTTCTGGTTTTTCATGGTCATCATCCGCCATGACCGGTCATTTCCGGTAAGCGTCATGAAGCGGGGCTGCGGGAGGTTTTGTGGAGGTGGCGGGCGATTCTCCGGGGGATCCCGACGCTCGTCGCGTTGTTCGTCCTTGGGCGGAGGTTGATTATCCCGAGATCCTTGGAAATCGTCGGGCTGATTGCGGCGCGGAGGCGGTGATTCGGGGGTGAATGGGGTGTTATCCGGAATGCCCAAGGTTTTCTCTGTGACATTGGTCGGCCATTGGCGGGACGTATAGATCGGTGTGCCATCGGGGGTGCACACCCTGAATTCATAAACCCCCTTGTTGCCGTTTTCGTGAAGGAATCGCAGGGAGTTGTCTAATTGCGCCCAGTGATCCGAAGGGTGAAACCGGTTGATCTGGGGGATCCCCATGGCATCAAGCTCGCGGTCTATGCGCGCCAGTCCGATCCGCTGTGTGGCGGAAAGGAAGTAGGCGGAAAAGCCAAGCAGGATGAGGGCCGTGAAGAGCACCATCCCCAAGCCGATCTTCAGTTTGAATGAAAGCAGGTTTTTCATGTGGCCGATTTCCGGATCCGGTATCCCACGCCGCGCACGGTCTCGATCAATTGGATTGGCTCGGCCTCGTCGATTTTCTTGCGGAGCCGCCGGATGTTGACATCCACCAGGTTCGTTTCGGGGTCAAAGTCATAACCCCATACCTTTTCGAGGAGCTGGGTTCGGGTGAAGACCCGACCGGGCGCACTCATGAGGGGTTCAAGCAGGTTGAATTCCCGTGCGGTCAGCTCGATGACACGCTTCCCGCGTTTCACCTCGCGTGTGATGAGGTTTATGACGAGGTCGTCAACCTGTACCAGGCTGAGGGCTTCCCCGGAGGCTCGCCTGGTGACGGCCAGGATCCGGGCAATCAGTTCATCCATGTAGAAGGGTTTGGTGAGATAATCATCGGCGCCGAGGTTCAGTCCATCGACTCGCTCATTCGGCTCGGTACGGGCGGTCAGCAGGATGACGGGCACGGTTTGCTTCCGTGCCCGGATATTTTTGAGAATACTGAGTCCGTCGCGGCCGGGTAGCATGATGTCCAGGACGATCACATCATAGGACTGGGTTGTTGCCAGCGTGTAGGCGTCGTTCCCGTCACCGCAGATGTCCACGGCGAAGCCCTGCTCCGTCAGGCCCTGGCGAATGAAACTGGCAATCTTCCGCTCGTCTTCAACCACAAGAATCTTCATGGCGTGAAAATAGCATCGAGGTTGGGGATATTTCAATCCCGGGATCATGACAGTTCTGTCATCTTTGCGCCATGTGATTTGTCATGGCGTCATTGTTTAATGGTGGCAGATCAAGAGGAACAACGGATGAGCCCGGTACAGGACAACGAAAGGAGGCGCAGGGAAAATATGGATTCAGCGAGGTAAGAAGTTGGTCGACAAGGTTTAACAGTAAAGGAGTCTATCATGAAAAAGACAGCAATCGTAACGGCCGTGATGGTGACGGCGTGGATGTTCAACGCGGCAGCCGCGGATGAGGGTGGACCGCAGGGACCTGGTGGCGACAGGCAGGGACCCGGGATGGGCCAGCAGCAGGGCGGGTCTGGAGGCGAGTTGGATGGCCGGCGTCCCCCGCGCCGAGGCGAGCCGCGGAGTGATGAGGCGCTCACGGCTGAACAGACGGCGCAGGTCAAGGCAATCCTGTCAAAGTATAGTGCCGACACCCTGACGGCCGTCCAGGCTAAAGCCATCCATGAGGCTTTTCGGCAGGCGGGATTGCGGGGTGGCCCGGCCATGGGGGAGGCGATCAAGGCGGCGGGTTTCGACCCCGAGAAGCTGCGTGACCTGGCTCCACCGCCGGGACAGGGCGGAACAAAGGCGGGTCGTGGCGAAGGTGAAAATGAGCGCCCCCCGCAGGGCGGTGACGAGCCGGCGGACCGTTCAGGCGGCAACGCCCGAACGCAGAATTCCGGACACGGGCAGGGGAAGTATTCCCTTGATCAGGCCATTTCGGACCGTGCGCAGTTGAGCACCATTGCCTTCAGCGGGCTGGCGTTCCTCACCGGCGATTTCGGCGGGGCCACGTTCATGCCGCCGGGAAAGGTGTGTGATTATTTCGGATTCCAGTACATGCGCGACATTGATGCTGCTGGAAAAGGGCACAATCCCATGTTTCTCAGCCGGGTAGCGGCGAATGTCATGCACATCCTGAACGAAGGGCAACGCAAAATGTTCGAGGATCTGGCCGCTGAACAGGCCGGGCAGTTCGAGCAGCTTGCGCTGAAGCGGATCCCGCTGATCAAGGCCTTTCACAGGGAGCGGGATGGGCAGATTCCTCAAGGCGCCACCGGACTGAGCCGTGAGGCCGTCATTCGTTATGTCGGCGACTTTTACGCCTATGATGCGGAATTGAGTTACCGGCGTGCCGAGGTGTTTGGCAAGGTGGTTTCCTCGCTGACATCCGACCAGAAGACCTATCTCGGGAAGATGAAGTTCGGGGATTTCAACACCTGGCCGGAATTGGATGAGCGGAGCCTGCTCAAGCGCCCTGCCGCAGGCGTCTCGAAGTTCTACAATGTGGCTTATATGACCTATGCCAGCGAGTTCTTCAGTTGGATGGCAGGGTCCGTCACGGCGGATGTGTATTTCTGTCCTGAGCGGCACGGCACCTACTTCGGCGGGTTCTACATGAAGGATATGCCGGCCATGGGGAAACGGAATTTTGATATCAGTACCGCGGTTACCGGCGACAGCGGGGAGAATTTCCTCAAACTGTTGTCAGCGGATCAACGGGGGAATATCACCTCCATCACCGAACGACAACGGAAGCCACTCGCGGAAATGGTCACCGTGCGGGAGGCTATGTCCAAGGAGTTGCGTAAGTTTCTCAGTGGCGGGCAGGCGGACAAGCAGAAGGTGTTGTCGCTGGGGCGTCGTTACGGCGAATTGGATGGGGAAGTGTCCTGGATGTATGCCACCGCGTTTGCCAAGGTGAACCGGACGCTGACGGCTGAACAGAGGGCTGCCATGAAAAAGCTTCGCAACATGGATGGCTATCAGAGCGCGCCCGCTTATCTCTACTCGTCGCCCATGCAGACGCTTCCGGAGATCCCGGATACGGACTTCCTCTTCAGTTCCTCAACCGCGGCTCAGAAAATGAGCCCTGTGTCGGCGGTCAAGGCAACCGTTGAAACGGGGTTCGCCTTGCGGAGTTCAGCCGTGGCGGATGGCGGCCAGCTTCCCAGGGGGTGCCCCGCCACCTTGCGTGGCGGGAACCGAACATTTTCGCGACCTGTGGCGCAAGGCCACGGGGACGCCCCCCCCCCTCTCTGTAACTGACCCCTTACTTCTTTTCCCATCATAACCTTGACCCTCCATCGGGGTTCGTGTTAATTGTTCGGCGAAGTTTATACTTCAGGCGGATATCAACGGGTGAGTGCCCGTTCCGTCGGAATAGCGATGTTTCATCCCAGTGATTGGATCCACGCATGAGTCCTTCCAAAAACAAGCCTTTTTCCCGTCGCGATTTTCTCAAAACCAGCGCCCTTGGCGGTCTTAGTGCGGCCTTCGGCCTCGGTGCCACCAAGGTGTTTGCCGTGCCTGCAGGGCCGGAAATCCTGGATGGCTCGGTACGCCCCGCCGCCGGCGGCCTCCTCACCACAGAGGTTCCCGCCCGGCAAGGCAAGAGCGTCCTGGATCTCCGTTTTGATCCCATGCCTAAAGTGCGCGTCGCCATTTGCGGACTTAATCGCGGCCTGACTCATCTGGAATCCTGTCTCGACATCGAGAATGTGCAGATCGTTGCCGTCAACGACCTCCGCCAGGACCGCGTCCAAAGAGCCGTGTCCCTCTGTGAAAAGAGCGGGCACAAGAAGCCTGACACCTATGTCGGGCCCGAGGAGTACAAGAAGATCGTCGCCCGCGACGACATTGATGTTCTCTACATTGCCACGCCATGGGAGTGGCATATTCCGATGGCCATCGAAGCCATGAAGAATGGCAAGCATGCCGCGGTGGAAGTGCTTGCCGCGGTGTCCCTGAAGCAATGCTGGGAACTTGTGGATGCGTCCGAGAAGTATCAGCGCTACTGCCTGCAGTTGGAGAACTGCAATTTCGGCGAGTCTGAAATGGCAGTCATGAATATGATCGACCAGGGCGTGTTTGGCACCGTCGTTCACGCGGAGTGCGCCTATGTCCACAATCTCCTCCACCTCCTTCATGACAAGGACGGTGAAGGCGCCTGGCGCCGCGCGTATCACTACAAGTACAACGGAAACCTTTACCCTACGCACGGCCTCGGCCCGGTTGCGTGGTACATGAACATCCATCGCGGGAACAAGTTCAATCATATCGTCTCCATGTCGTCCCCGGAGGCCGGCCTTTCGGAATTCCGGGCCCGTCCCGAGTTTGCGGCCCAGCTCAACCACCTGGGCTACAGCACCGCCGATGAACAGTATATCTGCGGTGACGTGAATACGTCCCTCATCAAGACCGCCTCGGGTCAGAGCATCATGGTGCAGCACGATATCATCACGCCGCGCCCCTACAGCCGGATCAATTCCGTCAACGGGACCCGCGCCTGCTACGCCGACTACCCGCCGCGCCTGGCGACCTTTGATGCGATGCACTCCTGGGAATTCCTCCGCACGCATGATGAGGGTTACGGCGCGGGTACCTTCAAGGCGGAATTTGAAGCGAAACACAGCCATCCGATGTGGAAGAGCATGGGTAAAAAAGCAAAGACTTCCGGCGGCCACGGCGGCATGGACTACATGATGAATTGGTATCTCATGCAGAATTTCCTCAAGGGGCGCCCTCAGCCGTTCACGGTCTATGACGCTGCCGCCTGGTCATCGGTCCTCGAATTGTCCGCCATCTCTGTCGCGCATAACTCCGCTCCGGTCGAGTTCCCTGACTTCACCCGCGGGGCCTGGAATAAGCGCTCCAAGCTTAATCTGGACTTCTGACTACCGGCGGAGCATCAGATAACCGATAAACGCCAGGTAGAACAGGCCACCGGCCATGAGGATGTAAGGATTCAGGGATTTCCGGATCCGGACCCAGGCCAAAACAAGACCGGCTGAGCCGAAGGCCAGAAGGGCGGACACCATGGGGATTCCCGTAAGATCCCAGGGGGTGAAGGCCATGCCGAAGGCCACGGGGAAGCTGCTCTGGAACACCATGGCGCCGGTGATGTTGCCCATCGCCAGAATGTCCTTCCGCTTGCCTATCCAGATCACGGAATTGCACTTCTCGGGAAGCTCCGTGGCGATGGGGGTGATGATGATGGACAGGATCATCGCCGGGATTCCAAGCTTAAGCGAGACGGCGCTGGTGTAGCTGACAAAGAGATGGGCACCCCAGATCATCAGCACGAGCGCCGCGATGATCTGGATGATGATCACGGGACGGGTTTCAGGCAGGAAGAGGTACTTGTTGAAGTGCAGGATCTCGACATCTTCAATCGCCTGGCCCTCGGACCCGATTGTCATCCAGATATAGACGCCATATCCCAGAACCAGCCCGATCGCAAGCGTGGTCTTGACGAGGGGGAAGTCGTGAACAAAGGAGGTGAGGATCGCAATGCCGTAGAGCACCAGGAAGAACGTGAGGTCCCGGGACAGGGTGGGAACATCGGTATGGATGGCGCGGGTACGCCGTCCGGTGGCGGTGTAGATCATAACCGCGAGTCCCGTGACGAAAAAGGCCAGGGTGCCTAGCATGAAGGGAGCGCCGGCAATGGCGCCGATGCCGACCTGATGGGCCTCGGCACTGGTGAAAAAAAGGATGGCAATGATCGGAATGACGGTTTCCGGGAGGGCGGTTCCCACCGCGGCCAGAATACTTCCAACCACCCCCTGGTGCAGTTTCAGCCTGTGCCCCAGGATTTCAATTCCATTGGTGAATACCACCGCCGCCGCCAGGATCATAGCCAGGCTGACAACAAGCATGATGACGTTAATGATCATAAAGACATCCTTTAAAATGAAGGCGGGACTATAGCCGCAGGCGCGAGCCGGGTAAATTCAAATTATCCAGGAATCGGCATGGGGTCAGTTACAGGGGGGGCGTCCCCGTGGCCTTGTGCCACGGGTCGCAAAAATGTTCGGTTCCCGC
>JBAXRC010000062.1:0-8452 GCA_037131415.1 bacterium
GCCCTGCGAGATGACGGCTTCGTTGAGCGCGCTGCCGTCAAAGATCGTCTCCTCGCCTCTCATGGCCGTGATGTGCAGGACGCTGCGCTCGTCCAAGATCCCTCCGCCTTGCAACAAACGGGGAAGCAAAACCGGCGCCTCCTCCATCGTGACTTCGGCGAGGAACCCCACGTCACCCCGATTGACGCTCAGGATAGGAATATCAAAATCCTTCAACTCGCGAACGGCGCGCAGGATGGTGCCGTCACCGCCGATCACGAGAAGAAGATCCAAATCCTCCTCGCACTCGAACTGCGGCAAATTTTCCGCACTCGGCAGACCCTGCACACGCTTGGAATCGAAACACACCTCCGCGCCCTGCTGCCGCAGGATATCCGGGTGCTGAAGGTGGCGCGCGTCAAGCCGGACTTCCATGCCCGGCGCAGTGCCGTACGCAAGGAATACCGCTATTTCATCTGGAACAACGCGGTCATGGATCCCTGCCGCCGCCTCTATGCCACCCATATCCGGAAACCGATTGACGTCAAGGCGATGCAGGCGGCGGCCCACGTCCTGGTAGGGCGGCATGATTTCGCGGCGATCACGGCGAATTCGAACCAGGAAATCGAAAGCACGGTCCGGGAAATTTATTCGATCACCGTCAGGCGCACCGGTTCCCTGATTGTCATCCGTGCGTCCAGTGACGGGTTTCTCTACAAGATGGTCCGCAGCCTCACCGGTCTCCTGCTGAGGGTGGGGGATGGTTCGGTCAGCCTGGACGAAGTGCGGGATATTCTGGCCTCCCGGATCCGCACCGCCCGCGTTCCCACTGCGCCGCCCCGGGGTTTGTTCCTGTGGCGCGTCTGGTATTAACCGGGTGCGAATCCGGGGTGGGTTTTGGTTGTGCATATCGGGCGGCTTATGATAAATAACGACCCTTTGTGATTGAGTGTGAATTGGCACCAGAAGCAACAAGCAGGGACAGAGCGAAGGGAATACCGGCATGAAGGATATTGCTGTTACTGACGTTCGGAACTTTGTTTTGATGGGACACACGGCGAGCGGCAAGACAACGCTGGCTGATGCGATGCTTTATAAGATGGGCATCAATGACCGGCTCGGGTCAGTGGACCAGGGTACCAGCCTGGGCGATTACACCGACGAGGAGAAGTCACGCAAGACAACGATCTATGCCAAGTCCTTCTGCGGAATGTACAAGAGCGCCGACGGCCACAACATGGACATCGTGTTCAGCGACACGCCCGGCTACGCTGATTTTTTCGGACAGGTCATCCAGGCCAGCCGGATTGCCGGCGCGGCCCTGATCACGGTTGATGCGCATGCCGGCATCCAGGTCGGCACCATGAAGGCCTGGAAACAGGCGTCCTTGCTCGATATCCCCCGTGCCATCGTGGTCACCGGACTTGATCGGGAGAATTCGCCGTTTGACAAGGTTATGGCGGACATCCAGGCCACCTGGGGCGACCGTTGTATCCCCGTGCTCATGCCGCTTCCCGACAACAGCGCCGTGGTGGATGTGCTGGCGGCGACGGATGTTCCCGCCTCGATCAGCGAGGCGCTCAAGGCGGCCAAGAGCGCCTTGGTGGAAATGGCGGCAGAGACGGATGACACGTTGATCGAAAAATACCTGGCGGGTCAGCCGCTGACGGCGCGCGAGATTGCCGATGGGTTGCGCCACGCGGTGTTCGATCGCAAGCTGGTTCCCGTGTTCGCGTGCATGGCGCTCAAGAATGTTGGTGTGGGTGAGCTTCTCGACGGGATTGCCCGGTTCTTTCCCTCTCCGGCGGATCGTCCGATGAAAGACGCCGCGGGCAAGCCGATTGACACCTCTCCCTCGGCGCCTTTCGTGGGGTATGTGTGGCGCACGGTCAATGATCCCTTTATCGGGCACATGAGTTTTGTTTACGTGTGCGGCGGCACCCTGAAGGCGGATACCGAGGTGCTGAACGTCAACAAGGAACAGAAGGAGCGAATCGTCCAGTTTGTCGCCCTGAACGGCAAGAAGCAGCTTCCGATCACGGAGGCGGAGGCCGGTGACATCGTGGCGATTGCCAAGCTCAAGGTTACGGCGTTGGGGGATTCCCTGTGCCAGAACGGAGCCAAGGTGACGTTTGAGCCCTTCTCGTTCCCGAATCCGGTCATGTGGACCGCGGTTTCGGCCAAGACCCAGGGGGATGAGGACAAGATCGGGACCGCCCTGCACAAGCTCGCCGAGGACGATCCGACCATCCATGTGGAGCGTCATCCCGATACCCATGAAACCATTCTTTCCGGAATGGGCGACACGCACTTGTCGGTGGCCGTGGAACGGATGAAGAAACGGAACAGTGTGGATGTGATCCTGAGCACCCCGAAGATCGCCTATACGGAAACCATCACAGGTCGGGCCGAGGGCCATTACAAGCACAAGAAACAGTCGGGTGGCCGGGGTCAGTACGGTGAAGTTTACCTCAAGGTGGAGCCCCTGATGGAAGGGGATGACGAGTGGTTTGCGAATGCCTTGGTGGGCGGCGCCATTCCCCATAACTTCGTGCCCGCCGTCCAGAAGGGCGTGGTCGAGGGAATGTCCAAGGGCGCCCTTGCGGGGGCCCCCATGGTGAAGGTCAAGTCCACGGTCTATGACGGCTCCTACCATGATGTCGATTCCTCGGAAATCGCCTTCAAGATTGCCGGAAGCCGGGCATTCCGGGACGCGGTCAGCAAGGCCAAGCCGGTCCTGCTGGAGCCGATCATGTCGGTGAAAATCACCATTCCCGAGCATTTCATGGGTGATGTCAACGGCGATATGAGCCACCGGCGCGGGCGGATCGTGGGGATGGAATCAGCCGATGGCATGCAGGTCATTACAGCCGATATTCCGCAGGCGGAATTGTTCACGTATTGCGCCGAGTTGCGAAGCATGACGGGCGGGCGGGGGTCGTTCGAGATGTCCTTTGCCCGGTATGATGTCGTGCCCGGCAATGTGGCCCAGAAGATTATTGCAGCGACCGCGAAGGTGAAGGAGGAGGAGCAGGACTAGGCCTGGCTGGTGAACCCGCTTGTTTCATCCTTGACCCGTTGCGAGCTTTGCCCCCGGAAATGTGGCGTGAACCGCCAGCAGGGAAAGCCTGGCTGGTGCGGGGCGGGTGGAGTAACCGAAGTGTATCGCTACGGGGCGCATCACGGCGAAGAACCGCCGGTTTCGGGGACACGGGGATCCGGAACGGTTTTTTTCAGCCGGTGCACGCTGAAATGTCTCTACTGCCAGAATTATCCCTGGAGTCAGGAGGGGCAGGGGCGTGAAGTTGATGAGATTGGGTTGGCTGCCATCCTGAAGTCGCTGGCGGTTGAGGGGTGCCATAATTGGAATTTTGTGAGTCCGACACCCTGGCTGCCATGGATTCATGCGGCATGGGAATGTGTCGTGAAAGATGGACACGCTCTGCCAATTGTGTATAACACGAGCGGTTTTGAACGGGTCGAAGTGCTTCGGGCGCTGGAAGGATGGGTCAATGTGTACCTGACCGATTTGCGTTATGCGGAGCCGGATTCGGCAAAAGAAGGCTCCCAGGGCGCTGATTATGTGGATGCGGCGCGGCAGGCGCTCCTGGAAATGTGGAGGCAGACAGGGCCCCTTGAGATAAACGGGGACGGGGTGGCGCGGCGGGGAACGATCTGCCGGCTTCTGGTGCTGCCCGGGCGTGCCGATGAGGCCGTGGCAAATCTGGAGTGGCTGGCGGGGGCTGTGGGGACGGAAATCCCCGTGAGCATCATGGCGCAGTATACGCCCGCGTATCGGGCACTTCAGACCGCACCGTGGAACCGGCGTCCGACGGCGGAAGAGTACGGCCGTGTGGTCGAGGCGGTGGAACGGTTGGGGTTTTGTGAAGGATGGGTGCAGGAGTATGAGACTCCCTCGCCCGACAATTTGGTGGGATTCAAAATGAGTCCGGTGTGATCCGGCTCGGGAACACTATAGGAAAGAGAGGAATGAGATGAGCGGTCATAGTAAGTGGAAGACAATTCAGCACAAGAAGGGCGCGGCGGATGCCAAGCGCGGTAAGATTTTCAGCAAGATGGCAAAGGAATTGATGGTTGTGGCCAAGGCCGGCGGCGGCAGTCCCGACACCAATTCAGCGTTGCGCACCATGATCGCGCGCTGTAAGGCCGTCAGTATGCCCAACGAAAACATTGATCGCGCCATTAAGAAGGGCACGGGCGAGCTGGCCGCCGATGTGATGGAAGAAATCACCTATGAGGGTTTCGCGGATGGCGGCGTCGGGGTTGTGGTCAAGGTGTTGACCGACAACAAGAACCGGGCGGCCGCTGAAATTCGACATATCTTCAGCAAGATGGCTTCCGGGTTTGCCTCCCAGGGCGCCGTGTCGCGCGGGTTCAAGCGCCGGGGCCAGATTTTCGTGGATGCCAATTCGGTTGAAGAGGACAAGTTGATGGACATCGTTCTGACCGCCGGCGCCGAGGACATGAGCCGCGATGGCGACCAGTTCGAGATCCTGACCGATCCCAATGCCTTCAATGGTGTCATGGAAGCCCTGGAGAAGGCTGGCATCAAGACGGATGACTCGGAAATCCGGCTTGTTCCGGAAACCTATGTTCCCGTTACCGAAAAGTCCGTGGCCAGGTCCGTGATGAAGTTCGTTGAGGCCCTTGAGGACAACGACGACGTGCAGAACGTCTACAACAACATGGACATGGATGACGCCGTTCTGGCGGAACTCGAGAAGGACTAGACCGGACCATGCGGGTGCTGGGGATAGACACATCGCTACGCTCATCGGGCGTGGCGGTGGTTGAGTCCCTGGCCGGTCGTAACACGGCTCTGGAGTACGGGCGGATTCATAATTTGGCCAAGTTGCCGCTGTCAGAGTGTCTGCGGCGGATCGATGGCGGAATCCGGGAGATCATCGGGCGGACCAAGCCGGATCTGGCGGCGATAGAGGATATCTTTTTCGCCAAGAATGCACGCACCTCCCTGGTTCTCGGGGAAGCCCGCGGAGTGGTGATTGCCGCCTGCGCTTCGCTGGCGATTCCCGTTTATCAATACGAGCCGCGGCGCGTCAAGAAGGCCATTGCCGGAAATGGCGCCGCCGATAAACTGCAGGTCCGCAAGATGACCATGGTGCTGCTGGGACTCAAGGAGGAGCCTCAGGAGGACGCCGGCGACGCCCTGGCCATTGCCCTCTGCCACATCAACAGCCGGTCCCCGGTTGCCGAACTGAATCCTCAACCCATATGATCCCTCAACCCCCAGCCCTGCCACCCTTATGATAACATTCCTGGAAGGCATCATTGAAGACAAGCAACCCACCCATCTGGTGCTGAATGTCGGCGGGGTGGGGTACGAGGTCGTGATCCCGCTGAGCAGCTATGACCGCCTGCCCGGACTGGGCGAAAAGGTCAGGGTCCTGACCCATGACCATATCCGTGAAGATGACCACCAGCTGTTCGGGTTCATGACCGCGGATGAGCGGCGGGTGTTCACCCTGTTGCTCGGGGTTTCCGGGATCGGTCCGAAAACGGCGCTGTCGGCGTTGAGCGGCATGACCGTGCGCGAGCTCAAGGTGGCGATCAGGGATGCCGATATCAAGCGCCTCAGTTCCATTTCCGGCATCGGCAAGAAAACCGCTGAACGAATGGTGGTGGAGTTGCGCGACAAGTTCAGCGCCGGCGAAATGATGTCCGCCTCAACCGGGGAACACCCGGAAACCGAATCCGACATCAAGCTTCGTGATGCCGTCCTGGCCCTGATTTCACTGGGCTACAAACGGGCCGAGGCGCAGGAAATGGTTCTTCGCATCATCAATCTGTCCTCCATGGCGAAAGCGGATGTCGAGGGAATTGTCCGTAAAGCCCTTGCAGGGTAGATCCCGTTTCCCGAATTTCAGGGCCGTGTCGCCGTTTCAAGGGCCGCAAGATAAGCATAGGCATGCTGGTCGGTGGTTCCGCACATCTCTTCATCGGGGGTGAGACGATTGCAGATGTCCGGCCGGGTTGGCAATCCAAACACCTTGCAGCGGCCGTCTCCGGTTAATTGGATGCAACGCACCCCGGCTCGCTTGCCTTCAGGCATGCCCGGGATGGGGGACGAGATGGAGATGTTGACGCAACAGGCCGCGCATCCGATCCGGCACTTCAAGACTTCACCGATTTGGCGATTTCATATCCGCGGCGGAGGATGATTTCCGAATTTCCAAAAAGCGCTTTCATCATTTCGGCGTTATGGGCAGCCTTTTTTCCCACTACATAAGCCCGTCCACCGGAAAGGAGCGACTTGTAGGCCGTCTGGATGAAAAAATCAGAAATCCGGTCGTTGGAATAATAGGGCGGATTACCGACAAACAGCGTGAATCCGCCCATGTCGGGAGGAGGACCTTCATCATTGAGGATCACCTTGTAATCCGTCAGGCCATTAGCCCGGCAGTTTTGCTCGGTTGCATGAACTGCCCGGGAATGGGAATCCACAAAGCAAACCCGGGCCGAGGGTTGGTTTACGGCAAGTGTGAGCCCGATGCTTCCGCACCCGCAACCCATGTCGAGGATGGTGTCGCCGGGTTTCGTGAGGGCGACCTCGGCGAGCGCCTGGGCGCCTTCATCCACGCGGCGGTGCGCGAATACCCCGGGGCGGGTAACCAGCTGAACCGCCTTGCCGCCAGGCGTCGTCATGGTGAATTCAGCCCGGTAGTCCTTGAGTTTTTTCAGCTCCTTCTTCTTCCGGCTGACAAGCAGGGTGGAGGTCTGCTCGGTTCCGCGAAGGGAGCATGCCCCGAAGGATTTCTTCATGTGTTCTGCCAGCCAGGGAATGTCCTCCTCGGCCGCCACCATGAGGGTGCCGTCTTTTCGCAGGGCCAGATGGCTTTGCTGGAGCAGATCGAGGATCAGTTCATCCGCCATGCCGCCCGCGGAGAGTTGCAGGCAAACGGTATCAAAGAGGTCACGCTCCGGGATGTCGGGTTCACAGCGGGCGGTGACCGAGATGAAGGGGTTCCGGGCAAGGTTTCGCTCGATGGCATGGTGGTGGAAGATGTCGAGGGAGGAAACCACAACCGCCAGGGCGTCGTGGAAGCGGTTGGCAATCATGCCCAGCGTTCCCGTGCGATTCCCGAGGATCAGCATCCGGGCCGGGCGGGAGAGCGTGGGCAGGGCATTGATCAAGTGGGCTTCGGTGATGTGGAGGCCCGAGCGGGAGACCACGTCAAAGCGGTTTTCAAGAAACGATTCCGAGACGGCGGTTCCGTATCCCGGGGGATCTGTAATGCGTATGATCATGGTTTGGGGGATTATACCGGCGGTTCTAAAGGACATCAATTGCGGAATTGTTTTCCTGCATTGCACCGTGTACCTTTCCGGACATGACAAATGAACCTGATATTGTCTATGGGCGTCAGCCGGTCTGTGAATTGCTGAAGGCGGGGCGACGCGAGGTGAAACAGCTTTGCATGGCGAATAACGTCCGCCAGTCTGCCGCCGCTATCGTGCAGTTGCTGAAATTGGCCGAAAAACGCTCGATCACCATCCAGTCGGTGGCGGTGTTTGAACTGGACCGGATGTGCCGGAGCGGGAACCACCAGGGGGTTGCCGCCGTGGTGTCGGATTATGAGTATGTCGAGTTGGAAGCGGTGCTTGAAGGTGCGGGCGAGCGCAAAACGCCGCCGCTTCTGCTTCTGGTCGATCATGTTCAGGATCCCCAGAACCTGGGTTCCATGCTGCGCTCGGCGGATGCCGCGGGCGTGAATGGGGTTGTGATTCCCCGTCATCGGGCGGCCTCCGTCACCCCTGCCGTGGTGCGGGCTTCCGCGGGAGCGGCGGAACATGTCAAGGTTGCCCAGGTCGGAAACCTGCATCAGGCGATGCTGGAGCTTCAGGAGCAGGGGGTTCGTTTGGTGGGGCTGGAGGGCAGCAGCGCGGCCATGCCCTACGAGGAGGCTGATCTGACAGGTCCCATCGGGGTGGTGGTGGGCAGCGAGGAGGAAGGACTGGGCAAGCTGATCCGGGAAACCTGTGACGTTGTCATCCGGTTGCCCATGCGGGGGAGGGTTGGATCCCTTAACGCCGCCGTGGCCGCCGCCATCGCCCTGTTTGAAGTCCGCCGCCAGCAGGCGAAGTCAGGCTGATCCCCCTCCGACCACAGGAAGCGCTGATGGATTCTGACTGCTGACTACTGTCTCCTGACTCCTTTTTCCGCGGTTTCCGCGGGTATTGTGCTTGAGGGGCGTATCAGTGGGTGGCATACTTCACCCCCAACTCACTCAGGCGAGGGTTATTCATGAATCGGATTTTGGCCAAGACACAATTATCGGACGATGTCTATATGATGCGGTTGGATGCCCCGCATATTGCCCGCGAAAGACTCCCGGGGCAATTTATCATCCTCCAGCTCGATAATGACTACGGTGAGCGAATTCCCCTGACCATAGCGGATGCGGATCCTGCGGAGGGCTCGCTCACCATCATA
>JBAXRC010000063.1:0-8416 GCA_037131415.1 bacterium
CTTGCGCCAGGTTTGTTTTTCAACAGGCTCTTAAAGCCTATTCAACCAATTACCTAAACTCGAAGATCCCGCCGTGGTAAAGCTTGAACTGCATTTCTGCTTGTTTTATTGTCCCGCTGTGATCGTTAAAGTATTGATAACTGTTCTTGCAGGTGCGGGCTTCTGGGCCTCGACGGGCCGGGGCGAGCCTGTTGTTGAATCCGCCCCCATCCGGATTTCAACCACGCTGGTGACGCGCACCTCGTCCTCCCCGAAACCGGCACTCCTGAGTCCAGCCTTGAGCTTGATGCAGGCCGCCACCCTCCAGACCGCCCTGGATCGGCAGGGTTTCGGGATTGGCTTCGTTGACGGGCAGGCTGGCTCCCGTACCACCCTGGCATTGCGGGATTATGCCCGCTCCAGGAACCTGTCCCTGTCCGTGGCCCGTGCCGAACTGATGACGGAATCCGAGCCCGCCACCATGTCCTATACCCTCACCACAAATGATCTGGCCCTGGTCGGAACATCCCCTGCCGACTGGGAGGAGGCGTCCACCGTCCCCGCCATGGCCTGCGACAGTATCCAGGAAGTCCTATCGGAGCAGTTCCATGTCTCCCCTCGCTTCCTTCAACGGCTCAACCCGGCCCTCACCAATTGGAGCGCCATCACGGCGGGAACCGTGGTCATCGTCCCAAATACCCGCCCCGCCGGAACCGCGCTCACTGCCGCGGCACGGCTGGAAGTGGATTGCACCGACTACCGGGTCCGGGCCTTCGACAGCACCAACAAACTGCTCGCCTCTTTCCCCTGCTCCATCGCCAGGAAACTGCACAAGGTCCCGGCAGGCGACCTGGCCCTGGCGGCCTTCGCTCCGAATCCGAACTACACCTTTGACCCGGACAACTTCCCGGAATCAGCACGGGCCCGGGAAATCGGCAAGAAACTCATTATCCCCCCGGGCCCCAGAAACCCCGTTGGCGTCTATTGGCTCAGCCTGAGCGCCGAAGGGTTCGGCATGCATGGCACCCCCCACCCCGAAACCATCGGGCGGCGCGAATCCCACGGTTGTTTCCGCCTGACCAACTGGGATATCATCACCCTGGCCAAAATGGTGGAAACAGGGACCCCTGTGAAAGTCATGAACATACCGGTAGAAACAACGGAATAATTATCATGCATGGAGCATTGCCATTTTTGTGGGTCGGACTGGGCGGGCTGATCGGCAGTTTATGCCGGTATGGCTTCACCCTCCTGCTCAGCAGCCAGCCCGGCACGCCCTGGGGAACGCTGGCCTCAAACCTGGCCGGATGCCTCGTCATCGGCATGGTCAGCCAGCTCGCGGCCGACACGGAATTCCTCTCGCCCACCGTCCGCCTTTTCCTCGCCACAGGCTTTTGCGGTGGCTTCACCACCCTCTCCTCCCTGGTCTACGAACTCGTCCAGATGGTGCGGGCCGGGGAATGGCTCCACGCCATGCTTTACCTGAACGGAACCTTCTTCGGCGCCGTCCTTGCATTTTTACTGGGAATAATGATGATCAAGACATTGGTGAAAATCGGATAAAAGGAGCCTGAATCCATGAAACCTGAAAGCGAAGCGACCTTGCTGAGGATCTTCATCGGCGAAGGGGACCTCCATCACCACACCTCGCTCCATGAAGTGATCGTGAAGAAAGCCCATGATGCCGGTCTGTCGGGAGCCACGGTGCTCCGCGGACTGATGTCCTACGGCGCCTCCAGCCATTTCCGCTCAAACCGCGTCCTCGACCTCGCCGCAGACCTGCCCCTGGTGGTCGAAATCGTGGATACCGACCCCAAAATCAGCGCCTTCCTCCCTGTCCTGGACAAACTCTTCGAGGAATCCCGATGCGGGGGACTGGTGACACGGGAGCCCGTGCAAATCCTGAAATACTTCCCGGGAAAATAATGGACGACTTCGCCTCATTGCCCCCGGCGCCAATCAGCCCCTCCTTCCGTCTCGGTGTAACGTCGTATGTTTACCCGGCGGACGTCCTTACCAACATCCGTAAACTCGCCCCGGTGGTGGATGATATCGAGGTCGTATTCTTCGATTCCGGGGAATACTCAAACTTCCCGTCCCCCGGGGAAATCATAGAGTGGAGGGACATCGCCGCGGCCCATGACCTGACCTATACCATCCATTTCCCCCTCGACCGGTCACTGGGCAGTCCCGACAAGGGCGAACGCGAAGCCGGCCTGACCACGATCCTGGGCCTGGTCGAACTCTGCCGCCCCCTCAATCCCCATGGCTACATCCTCCACCTCGAGGGAATCGCCGCCGATGCCGATGCCACCCGGGTACGGGACTGGCAAAAGGACATGGCGCCCCTCCTGCGTCTCATTGCCGGGATTGTGGACAAACCACAACAGGTCTGCGTGGAAAATACGGGATATCCGTTTGACTGGTGCGAGCCGATCCTAGCCGAATTCCCGTTCGGCGTGTGCCTGGATTTCGGGCATCTCTGGCAAATGAATTACGACTGGAAGGCCCACGTAAAAAAATGGCTGTCCCGCACCAGAATCATCCACTTATACGGATCCGATAACACGTCGCGTCACTACTCCCTGCAAAAGATGCCTGCGCCCCTGGTCAGGGAAGCCCTGAAATCCATTAAGGATTACAGCGATGTCCTGACCTTGGAGACCTTCGGCTACGAGGACACTTCCTCATCCCTCGGAACCCTGTCTGAGTGCGTGCGGCACAACACGCGAGCCAATGCATGAGTGATGAAATCACAATCCGCCCCTTCCACCCGAGAGACCGGACTGCCGTCCGTCAGATATGCTGTGACAGGGCAATAATAATCCTGCGCGCGATCTTCCTCGCCCTGCTCCTTGGCGGCGCCGCCACGGCGGCGCCGCTCCCCCTTTCCGTGCTCGCCCTGAACCCCTCGGACCGGATACTCATTCTCGCCCCGCATCCCGATGACGAGGTGATTGGTTGCGGCGGCATCATCCAGCGCAGCGCTGCCATGAATCTACCCGTGCGAATTGTCTATTTCACCTACGGCGACAACAATGAGTGGTCCTTCATGGTCTACCGCCGGCGTGTCGTCCTTTTCCCTAACGCCGTGAAGAAAATGGGAATGATCCGCCATGATGAGGCCGTGGCCGCCGCGGCGGTGCTCGGGGTCCAGACCAACCAGCTCACCTTCCTGGGCTATCCCGATTTCAGCACCCTTGACCTCTGGCTCAATCATTGGGGAGATGCCGCTCCGGCAAAAGGCATGATGACCCATGCCTCAGCGGTTCCCTACTCCAACGCCCTCCGCCCGGGCGCCCCCTTCAAGGGAGAGGAAGTCGTCAAGGATCTCACCCGCGTGATCCGCGAGTTCAAGCCCACCAAAATCTTTGTATCGCACCCGTCCGATTTCAATGTCGACCACCGCGCCCTCTATTGCTTCACCCGTCTGACCCTGTGGAATCTGGAGAGTGAAATGACACCCGAAATCTTCCCCTATATGGTGCATTTTCCCCGATGGCCAAATCCACGCGGACACCACCCCGAACAACCGCTCCAACCGCCTTCCTTTTTCACTGACGACATTGTCTGGCAAACCTTTGGACTGCCACCCGATTATCTCATGCGCAAAGGGAAGGCGATCCGGGCCCATCTGACCCAGTTCGAATATGCTCGCAAGTACCTCGACTCCTTCGTGCGCGCCAGTGAATTGTTCGGGGATTTCCAGACCATTGTCCTCCAGCCACCGGATCCCCTGCGACACGTTCTGGCGCCTACCGAGGGAACGCGACACTACGAGGGCGACGAGGAGGGGGAGTTGACCGAATCGGAGCGCAATGGTTTCGTGGGGGTGGAATGGCGCCATGTGCAGCTGGAAACCAACATGTTCAAGGTCTCCATCGATCTCTCGCGTCCACTCGCCGAGGCGGTTTCCGCCGCCATCCAGGTGTTTGGCTACCGCCATGACACCCCCTTTGAAGCCATGCCCAAGATCCGGATCGAGGTCGGAGCGCTGAGACATACTGTCCACAACCAGCACAAGAACCTCCCCGGTCATGCCGTGCAGGTGTCGCGACACGCGAAGGAGATCGAGGCGGAAATCCCCCTTGAGTTGCTGGGCCGCCCCGAACGGCTGTTTGTGTGCGCCCGTACTTACCTCGGCGACATCCCGCTGGACTGGGTTTCATGGCGGATCGTGGAAATCAAATAATCATGGCGCCACTGGCGGAAAGCTTGCTGATGGGGCCGGCAATTTGATATGAAGGGAACAGTCAACGATCTTGGAGGCCACTATGTTCCTGCAATTTACAGATGCTGAAGGAAAACGTCATGTGATGCCGCTGGCCGGAAAACTCTCCGTGACGCTTGGTCGCTCAACCGAGGCCGATGTATGCATCGCCGACACCAAGACCTCGAAGCTCCATGCCGAAATCAGAGCCTGGGACAAGGACTATGTCATCAAGGACCTCCATTCCCGCAACGGCATCTACATCAATGGCGTCCGCTCGGATATTGCCATTCTCAAATTGGGCGATACCGTCCGGATTGGCGGCCAGGAATTCCTTCTTGTCAAGGACTACACGGGCGAAAAGGAGGGGAAAGGCACCACCACCATCGTCCGCGAAGTCGCCCAGGAACTCGATTCAAATAAAAAGGGCTACCGCACCATCCTCCGCGAAATTGTTAAAAGCACCGACCCGTCAAGGAAGCCTGCGAACGCCAAAGGCTAGAAGGCAGGATCGCGCCGCGTAGCAAGCCGTTGCTGAATTGTTGAGGACGCGGATTATTAATCCTGCTTAGGCAACGGCCTTAACACGGTGGCGGATTCTGTCGGGAAGTCCGACGGAACCGGCCAGGTGACCGGCTGCCGGGCCAGCCATTGCAGGGCGCGAACCAGAATCGTCTGGAACCCGGCGCACCGGATATCAACCGGATCCGTCTCACCGCGCCAGACATGTCCGAACGTCGAGTTGTAGCAACGCCCCTTGCCGTCTTCGACAACCCACTCGATCGGCCAGCCTGTTTTCGTCTCGGGATCCTGGGCCCAGGACAATACCGTCATGTTTTCAGCCGGGCCACGCGCATAGGTGTACACCTCAATCAGCGGTGTCATCCAGCGCCGCGGCAATCCCGCGTGGATCGGATGATCGCCAAGCCGGTGGATCACCCGGTCTGTTCGCTTACCGTGTGATGTGTCATTACCCTGACCCGCTGGAATGCGTCGAAGTGTTCCATCGGGATTGACCATGATCGCGGAACCATAATCCTTCTGGCGCCAGCCCAGGCCGATAAGCCGGTTGTAGGCTTCCCATTCCGGAAATGCGTTGTTGGCGGCATGCATGATGAATACGCCGCCGCCTTTGCGCACGAACTGCTCGAACGCCGCCTTCGCCGCGGGTGGCCAGGCGGGGCCGCCGCTATTGTTGTTATAGTTCTGGATGACCACATCGAAATCACCGAACGCCGGACACCACTTCACCCATGCCGGCTCGACAGTGTTCGATGGCACCGTATCGACACTGATGCTGAACAGTTTGGTCGGCTCCAGAAGGTCCTTCATCATCTTCGTGGATCGCTCCCAGTCATGATTGTTACACCCATCGACAATCAGCACCTTGATCGGCGCCGCCTGCACGGCAACACCGGCAAAAAGGAGACAGGCAACAAGGAATTTAATGTTCACCTGAGGGAAACAGGAAAATGATGATTTCATTTAACTCCGTTCACCGGGGCTTATGGTCGGCGTGGTGGCGGACATCCCGTCCTTCCACAACGAAGATGGTGATCTCGGCAATATTGGTGGCATGGTCGCCGATGCGCTCCAGGTAACGCGAGATCAGGAGCAGATCGAGGGCACGCGACACCGCGGCGGAATCCTTTGTCATGTAGGCCGTCAGTTCATCGGCGACATCCTTCTTCAGGTCGTCCAACCGGTCATCGCGAAGCAACACCTCGCGGGCAAGGTCGACATTCCGGTTCACAAAGGAGTGGAGGCTGTCCCGCACCATGCCGCGCGCAATCATCGCCATTTCGGGGATGATTTCAAACGGCTTTAGCGATGGCTCCTTCATCAGGTGCTCGGCCCGCTGGATGATATTCACGGCCTCATCGGCAAGCCGCTCCAGTTCCGCGTTCGCCTTGGCCGCGCCCAGGATGAACCTCAAGTCGCCGGCGGCAGGCTGGTGCAACGCGATCAGCGTCAGGCAGGTCTCGTCGATCTCCACCTGCATGGTGTTCACCTGCTCCTCGCGCTGGCACACACCCGGGATCACCGCCTCATTGCGATCCACCACCGCCTTGACCGCATCGGCGATCATGACTTCCGCAATCGCGCTCATCTTCATGAGGTGATATTTCAACGCCTGCAAATTTTCATCAAAGTGCCGTTCCATCACAATGTCCTTTCCATGGACCAACTCATTACATCACATTATCATGAATTCAGAATCCAGAATCCAGAATCCAGAATATTCTTCAAAGATCAATCATTGCTCTCTCCGTGAAGGGCGATTCCTCTCCCCGCTACTGGATTCTGAATTCTGGCTTCTGGATTCCTGTCCCCTCCTCATCCATATCTTCCGCTCACATAGTCCTGCGTCCGCTTGTCAGCGGGACTGGTGAATATCACCGCCGTTTTCTGGAATTCTATCATTTCGCCGAGCAGCATGTAACCCGAATAGTCTGAAATCCGTGCCGCCTGCTGCATGTTATGCGTCACAATCACGATGGTGTATTGGGTCTTGAGATCGAGCATCAGCTCTTCAATGCGGCCGGTGGCAATGGGATCCAGCGCCGAGCAGGGCTCATCCATCAGGATCACTTCGGGCTCAACCGCCAGGAGCCGCGCCACGCAGAGCCGCTGCTGCTGGTCGAGCGGAAGCTCCAGGGCGGGATGGTCCAGCTTGTCCTTTAGCTGGTCCCACAGCCAGGCGGCCTTCAGACTATGCTCTACAATCTCCTCCATGCGGCTCCGGTCACTCATCCCCGCCACCCTGAGCCCGAAGGCCACGTTGTCGCGGATCGTGAGGGGAAACGGATTGGGGCGCTGGAACACCATCCCCACCCGCTTGCGCAGGGCGCAGACATCGGTCCCCGCTGAATAGATATCCTTTCCATCCAGAAGAATGGAACCGCTCACGCGAACGCCGGGAATGAGGTCGTTCATCCGGTTGAGCGTCCGGAGCAGGGTTGACTTCCCGCAACCTGACGGCCCGATCAGGGCGGTGATATGCCGGCTTTTTACATTCATCGGCACCTGCTTCAGGGCATGGAAATCCCCGTAGAACAGGTCCAACTCCTTCACCGTGATAATGGTGTCTGCACTCATCCGAATTTACCTGTCACATAGTCGTTGGTTCGCTTGTCGTCGGGCACGGTGAAAATCTTGCCGGTATGCCCGTATTCCACCATCTCGCCATTCAGGAAAAAGGCCGTATCATCCGCCACCCGGGCCGCCTGCTTGGTGTTGTTGGTCACCAGGATGATGGTGTACTTCGCCTTCAGGATCGTCAACGCCTCCTCGATCTTGGCGGTGGAGATCGGATCCAGCCCCGAACAGGGCTCGTCCAGCAGGATCACCTCCAGTTCCTCCATGGCCAGCACTCGGGCCAGGCAAAGCCGCTGCTGCTGGCCGCCGGAAAGGCGCAGTCCCGACATCGGGAGCCGGTCCTTGACCTCGTCCCATAGAAACGCCGCCTTCAGGCTCCGCTCGACGATCTCCTCCAGCCGTTTCCGGTTTCGAACCCCCGACAGTCTCGGGCCATACACCACGTTTTCGAAGATGCTCATCGGCAAGGCTACGGGCAGGGCGAACAGCATCCCCACCCGCTTGCGAAGCGCCACCACGTCGAAGGAGGGGTGATAGATGTCCTGACCGTCCAGCAGAAGCTCACCCTCGACACGGGTGTCCGGCGACAGGTCATTCAGTCGGTTCAGCGCCCGCAGGAAAGTCGTCTTGCCCGCGCCAGCCGGCCCGATGATACCGAGAATCTTATTGGCGGGAATCGTGAGGTTGACGCCACGGAGCGCCTCCTCCTGCCCCTGAAAGACCCGGAGGTTCCGAACCGCCATCTTGATGGTCTTATTCAGGTTCATCGGGACCTCTTGGCAATAAACCGGTGCATCATGCTGTAGGCCGCCAGATTCACCAGCAGCACCGAAATGACCAGCACCGCCGCCGTGGCATAGGCCTTCTCATTCGAGATACCTTCCCGCGCCAGAATGTAAAAATGGACCGACATCGTCCGCACCGAGTCAAATGCCGACATGGGCATCCGGAGCGATGAGCCGGCCGTGAAAATGACCGCCGCCGTCTCGCCAATGGACCGCCCGATTCCCAGCATAACCCCCGTGACAATCCCCGGCAGGGCATTCGGAAGCACCACCTTCAGGACCGTTTCCCACCGCGTGGCACCCAGCGAGAAGCTCACCTCGCGGTAGGCCTTCGGAACAGACC
>JBAXRC010000064.1:0-8363 GCA_037131415.1 bacterium
GTCTTCGCCTTGTCGGACTCGGCCACTTCAGAGGGGCGGTGCCCGGTCATGTGAAGTTCATGACCGGGCACCGCCCCTCTGAAGTGGCCGAGTCCGACAAGGCGAAGACCGGTTCCGAGAATTGCCTGGCGCTGATTTACAAGGGGATGAGCGCGGTCGAGAAAATCCGGTACCTGCTGGGCCCGACGGATCCGGCCAAGGCGCAACCCGGCTCGGTACGCCGTGAATATGGCAGCGACATCATGGTGAACGCGGCGCACGCGTCCGATTCGCCCGAGAACGCCGCGCGGGAAATGAAAATTGTGGATGTCCAAAAAGATACAATCAGGGAATGGGTGGAGAAATATTATGGAACTTAATGAACGGGTATCGGCGATTGCACCGTCCTTGACTCTGGCGATTGATGCGAAGGCCAAGGCGATGGTGGCGGCGGGTGAGAAGGTCTGCGGGTTCGGGGCGGGGGAGCCTGACTTCGACACTCCCGAGCATATCAAGGAAGCGGCGGCCAAGGCATTGCGTGAGGGGAAGACCAAGTATGCCCCGAACGACGGAATTCTCGAGCTGAGGGCGGCGATTGCCGACAAGCTGGCCTCGGAAAACAAGCTTTCCTACAAGCTGGAGCAGATTCTCGTCAGTAATGGCGCCAAGCATTCGCTGTTCAACATCTTCATGGCGCTCTGCCGCGATGGCGATGAGGTGATCATTCCCGCCCCGTATTGGCTCAGTTATCCCGAGATGGTGCGGGTGGCGGGCGGCAAGCCGGTGTTTGTGCGCGGCACGGAGGCGCATGGCCTCAAGGTCACCGCCTCCCAGCTGGAAGCGGTGATTACCCCCCGCAGCAAGGCGCTGGTCTTGAACAGCCCCTCGAATCCGACCGGCATGGTCTATACGCGGGATGAACTCAGGGCGCTGGCTGAAGTGGCGGTCAAGCACAACCTCTTCATTGTTTCTGACGAGATCTACGAGCGCATGGTGTATGACAAGGTCGAGGCAGTCAGCGTGGGCTCGCTCTCGCCTGAAATTTTTAAGCGAACCATCACGGTGAACGGGTTCAGCAAGCCGTACGCCATGACGGGGTGGCGCCTGGGCTACTTTGCCGGGCCGATCGAAATCGTCAAGGCGGCCTCCGCGTTCCAGAGCCACAGCACCTCGGCGCCGAACACCTTTGCCCAGTATGGCGCCGTGGCGGCGCTTACGGGTCCGCAGGACTGCGTGTCCAAAATGGTTGAGGCCTTCGATGGCCGGCGCCAGTATCTCTACAAGCGGCTGACGGACATGAAGGGCATCACCTGCGCCAAGCCGGCGGGGGCGTTTTATGTGTTCCCGAACATCGCGTCCTTCGGCATGGGCTCCATTGAGTTTGCCGGCAAGCTGCTGGAGAAGGAAAAGATGGCTGTTGTTCCCGGCGCGCCGTTCGGCGCCGATGAGAACATCCGGCTTTCCTATGCCTGCAGCATGGCCAACATCGAGGAGGGCATGACCCGCCTCGAACGGTTTATCAGGACGCTGTAATGATTCTGGCTTTTATCTGTGTCTCCGGTGTGGCTCAAGCGTAGCCTTTATATTGCCATACGCGCTGGGGAAGAGATAAACCGCAGATGAACGCAGAGAACGCGGATGAGGAAAATGCCTTATCCGGAGTGACGCGGGCGACGCCATGTTCAAACAAGGCCTTCTGCTCTTTTGCAGTCTTCTTGTCGGCGTCTTCTGCGTTCATCTGCGGTTCGCCTTCTTCCGGACTACAGTACCTCGCGCCATTTCCTGACGGAGTTGACGAGCCATATCCTGTCGAAGCGGGGAAGATCCTCGACGCGGAGCACCGCTTCGCGGATTTCCCCCCTGGCCAGCAGTTCCGCCCGGAAAGTGCCCGGTAGCAGGCCGCTGGACAGGGGCGGGGTCAGCCGTTCGCCATCCTTTTCAACCACTACATTGGCGATGGTGGATTCCGTGAGTTCACCCGCCGTATTCCAAAGCAGGACATCATCACAGTCAGGGACACTTGCCTTCGCCTGCTCATAAACCGTCCGGAAGGTGGTCTTGTGATACAGGAAACGATCGCTTGAATCCACCGGATGGGTGGCCAGTCTGACACGGGCAGGGCGGGCTAGATCCGCTAGGTCAACCGGTTTGGATTCAATCGAAATGGCCCCGGATTTTGTGATGATTACACGTATTATCAGGCTGTTTTTACTGGCTGAGGCGTTCTGGCTGGCAGGGGGTGTGTTGAGTGCCGACCGTGCCGCTTCGAGTGACAGGGGGATGCCGAAATACTCCGCCGAGTCAGCCAGCCGTTTCAGGTGGCGTTCCAACAGGAAATAGCCCTCCTCGGGTGTCCATAGCAGGGTTTCCAGAAGCTGGAAATCGGGCGGCTTCTCCGTCAGTACCCGCGCCTTCAGCCAGCACTCGTCATATTCGTCCCCGCTTTCCGAATCCCAGACGATTCCGCCCCCCACGCCGTATTCGGCCATGCCAGTTCGTTGATCCAGAAGCATCGTGCGGATGGCGACATTGAAGCGGGCGCGCCGGCCCGGTTCCAGCATGCCGATGGTTCCGGTATAGATCCGGCGCGGTGTGGTTTCCAAGCTGGCGATGATCTCCATTGTCCGGGGTTTGGGCGCCCCGGTGATCGAGGCGCAGGGGAATAGGGCGGTCATGATGTCGGACAGGGAGGCCCGGGTTTGAGCGGTGACAGTGGAGACCATCTGCCAGACCGTGGGATAGCGTTGCACCTCGAATAGGGGCCCGGCAACCACGCTGCCAGGCATGGCCACCCGTCCCAGGTCATTCCGGACCATGTCCACGATCATGACATTTTCGGCCCTGTTTTTCGCGGAATCATGCAGGGTTGAGGCCTGAAGGCGGTCTTCCTCCAGGGTTCGCCCCCGTGGCGCGGTTCCCTTCATGGGGTGGCACTCCAGGCGATCCCCATCGAGCTTGAAGAATAATTCCGGTGAGGCTGAACCAATGACAAAGGGATCCGCATTGACGAAGGCTGAATGCGCCGCCCCCTGCGCCGCAACCAGGTTCAGGAAAACAGACCAGGGAGAAATTCCTGACGACCGGGTGAGCCGGAAGGTGTAGTTGACCTGATAGGTATCGCCCTGAAACAGATACTGTCTGAGCTTTGCCAGCGCCTGTACATAGTCCGCCCGGCTGATGGAGGGGATCCAGGGGGAGGCCGGCTCGTCAGCGGCCGGGGAGGAGGGGAAAAGGGATTCGGGAAGCGACTCCAGCTCTCGTGGCTTGTTGTACAAACCGAACCACAGGAGCGGGAATCCGGAGGGATCCGGTTTCACCTTCAAGGCGGGATCGAATGCGGGGGCGGCCTCATATCCCAGGAATCCGGCGGCGTAGAGGCCCGCCCTGTCGACCTGGTCCTCGATCTCCCGGAGGGCGGGCAGGACCTCGCCCGGGGCATGGGCCGAGAGAATCCGGACCGGGTTCTCGAAAACCAGCCAGCGCCCCCTGTCCAGGTCATGGATGACAACCGAATGTTGTGACATGCGGGCGAGGGGAAATGGCAATGGATGAGGGAGGACGCCTCTGCGATTTTTGTTCAAGGAAGGCCCCGAATGCGGAAAAATGCACTGGTGGAGGCTGGGGATGGCAGCCAGACGTACTCGGTGGTTCCATACAGGTTGGTGGCGGATAGCCATTCGTTGATTGTAAGATTCGTTGAAATTTCCGCGGAATACCCGTACGCGGAATCATCCCATGAGATCATGAGGCTGCCGTTCGTGCTCGCGGTCAGGCCCAGCAGGGTTGGTCGAATAGGACGCAGGCCAAAGAGGGCGCTTGATAATGTCTGGACATTGGTTGCGGCGGTCCCCTTCATGGCGAAAGAGACGTTGGTTTCTTTAGCGCCCGATGATAGCGGAAGTAAATACATTTCCGGCTTCACGGTTAAGCGGACCGTGCCGTCATTAGTTTCCAGAGTCGACGTTCCGTCATAGGCCTTAACGAAGACCGAGTTGGTCGGGAACTCGAAGACGGCCAACCAATCCACGGCGGCTTCACTGGTATCGTTACTGAAGGTAAGGTGGTACTCCCATGCATTGAAAGCATTTGAATTCATGGAGACCGACAACACGCCTCCCGGAATCGGGGCGCCTGAAAAATACATATTGGTTGGCGCTGGATAGACGGGTGGACAATCCCCACAGACGTACATTGTGTTGTTTGGGTAGAGACATCGTGAAATCAAATTGGATGGATAGGGAGTGTGGGTTGTGGTCTGGAAAACAGTGGACGTCAATGCCTCGGAAGCGGCAACCGGGTCCCGCATGAAATTGGCGAGGTCATGCATGGTGATAAACCAGACATCAGGATGGCTCCGCGCCCAGCTAATGAAGGCATTTAGGGCATCATTTCGCCATGGGTAATTGGTGTTAGAAAGCCATTGGTTGGAGCTTGTGGCATGGAGGTACAGGCCGTATGGGGCTCGATTGCCCTCATAGTGGAACAGGAAATTTGTTTTCCAGAGAGAGACCACGGCGTTTGAATCCATAGAGTCCGGTGGATCCATCGATACTGCGGATACCCCGGAGGTGACTTGGTTCCACAGCGGAATCTCAAACAAGCCCGGCACAGGCTGAATCGGAAAGGCACCGGTTTGATTGGATTGAACGACTCCAGCCTCCAGCGTGTATGGCCACAGGTAATGAGCGGCGTTGGCGCTGTAACTGCCCGGCCACTCCAGCAGGCTGGAGTCATACAGCAACCCCCGTTCTGCCAGGATCTGAAACGAGTTGTTGTTGAATTGCAGGTAAGGTGCCCGAAACCCGACAATGTCGGAAAGAGGGATTGCCGCAAATCTGGACAGCGCCCGTCTGCAGCCTGCGATCTCCTTCCGCCAGGTTGAAAAATCCGTGTTTGTGGATGTGGAGTGGGTCATGGTGTGAATCGCGATTTCATGGCCCGCCGCGTAAAGTTGGTTAACCCATCCGTAGTCGACCTTTGCGTCAAGGGACACAAAGAAGGTCGACTTGATCGGGTTCCCATTCGGGTTAACATGATTGGTCAGGACGGACTGAACCAGTTGGAATGAATTTGACGTCACCGAATCATCGAAGGTCAGGAGTACAATCTGGGGCATGTTGGATGGCGATAGCCCGCCTGGCGGGGTGGTCGAGGGCGCGACTGTGTTTGCAGCGGCTCCACTGCCGAACCAAGCCGCTCCCAGGGAAATCCATAACCACATTACAAATCGCGGAAACAAGCGGTCATTGAGGAAGGTATACATAATCTTCATGAAATTAGACTTTTTGTCGTGCAAAAGGCAAGTTCAGGGTGAGGGATAAAGACGGAACGTCCGCTACAATCCCTATGCGTTCACCGAGCATGGCGCCATCATGGCCGCGAATGTGTTGCGATCTGAACGGGCGGAGGAAATGAGTGCGGGCCTTTGTCCGGTTACGCCGCATGGCCCTCTCGGTCGAAAGCCTTGCCCGCAAGGTGGCGGGGCACTCCTATAACTTCCACATTTACGGGCATGAATCGACTGACCGTGCCCGGAGGTCCCGGTCCACCGAGCCCTGACCCCCTCTTCAGTGTGAAACGTCTTGATTGGCGTGGCGCGGGCGGGTACCTTATGCGGCTGATTGTTTCAGTGCGATTGTCTGGTTCCCCTTAGACCGGGAACCGGGGACGGTTGGGGGCCATGCGGCGGAAACCGGTAAAATCCCGCCAGGGCCGGAAGGCAGCAACGGTATGCCATGTTTCCGGGCGCCGTGGTTTTTCTGACCTAACCGGTGCCCGGTTTAGCGGGAAGCGACATCGGCACCGTGAGTACCACAGAGGGAGTTACCATGGCCTACGAAGTATTGGCGAGAAAATGGCGTCCGCAGCAATTTGCCGACGTGGTGGGGCAGGATCATGTCACCCAGACGCTCCAGAATGCCATCAAGGCCAACCGCATCGCCCATGCCTATCTTTTCGTCGGGCCGCGGGGCACCGGCAAGACCTCCATGGCGCGTCTTTTCGCCAAGGCCCTGAACTGCAAGACCGGCCCGACCACCACCCCCTGCGACCAGTGTGATTCGTGCAGGGAGATCACCGCCGGCACCTCGATGGATGTGCAGGAAATCGACGGCGCCTCGAATAACGGGGTCGAGCAGGTCCGTGAACTTCGCGACAACGTCAAATTCGCGCCTGCCCACGGCCAATACAAAATCTACATCATTGACGAAGTGCACATGTTGTCGGCGGGCGCCTTTAATGCCCTGTTGAAGACCCTGGAGGAACCGCCCGCGCATGTGAAGTTTTTCTTCGCCACCACCGAGGCGCACAAGGTGCTGGCGACCATCGTGTCGCGGTGCCAGCGGTTCGATCTTCGCAGGATCCCGACGGCCCTGATCATTGAACGCCTCAACCTGATCGCCCGCGAGGAGAAGATCACGCTGGATGCGGATGCCGCGCTGGCCATTGCACGGGGTGCCGAAGGCGGCCTCCGCGACGCCGAGTCGGCCCTGGACCAGTTGATTGCCTTCCGGGGGAATGAAATTGCCGAGGCGGATGTGCTGGCGGTTTTCGGACTGGTCTCCCGCCAGACCCTGGAGCAGTTGTCCACCGCGATCCTCAAGGGAGAGGTTGCGGAGATCGTCCGGATCATTGCCGAACTGGATTCCGCCGGGAAGGATATGCAGCGGCTGGTGCTGGAGCTGCTGGATCATTTCAGGATGCTGCTGATCACCCTGTGCGCCCCGGATTCCGCCACGACCCTGGATGTGATCGCGACCCAGCTCGAAAGCTTGAAGAAACAGGCTGAGCTGGCCACGCCGGACCGCCTGATGCGCATTGCCGAGGTGCTGTCGCAGGCCGAGGACCGGATGCGTTATTCCTTGTCGCGCCGTACCCTGGTGGAGACTTCGCTGATCCGCTGTGCCCGGGCAACCACCGTTTCGGTGGAGGAGTTGCTGAAGCGGCTGGAATCCGTACGCCAGTCCTTTGCCGGTGGCGCCCCGGCCCTGCCGCCCGCGGCTCCGGCGAAGATGGAGACTACCCGTGAGGCTCCGGCCGCCTACGGGCAGAAGCCTGTCCCGGCTCCCGCCGCGGCGAAACCGGCTCCGTCCCCCGTTGCGGCGAAACCGGCGGCGGCACCGGCACCCAAGGGTGATGAGTTGGCGGCCTTGACGGCGGCCTGGCGCGACCAGATTATTGAACGGGTCAGGCGGATTGTGGCGCTGGCGGGTGGAGTGCTGCTGGATGCGCGGCCGCTGGCCGTGCAGGGCGATCACGTGGTCATCGGGTTTGATCCGGAATTCGCCCGGAGCCTGGAGCGGATGAAGGTGCCCAACTACCACAATGCCCTGCAGACGGTCCTGTCTGCTTTCCTGAAGCGGCAGGTGAATGTGGATTTCAAGCTGATGGAACCGGGTGGCACGGTGGATGTGCCCGCGGATCATACCCTTGAGAAGGCGGCCTCGCCCCGGGCACCCGGTTCGCCCAAGACGCGGCAGGAATGGCAAAAGGATCCGGTGGTCAGGTCGACCCTGGAATTTTTCAACGGAAGCATTGTGGATGTCCGGGAATAGGAGCGCACCCCATGAACGTGATGAAACTGATGAAGCAGGCCCAGACGATGCAGAAGGATATGGAACGCATCCAGGCCGAGTTGGCAACGAAGCATGTTGAATTTTCGAGTGGCGGCGGCATGGTGACGGCAACGGCGACCGGCGATGGCGGGGTCGTGGCCCTCAAGATCGACCCGAAGGTCATCAATCCGGCGGATAAGGAAATGCTGGAGGACCTGATCCTGGCCGCGGTGGACGGCGCCATCAAGAAGAGCCGCGAAATGGCGTCGGGTGAGATGGCGAAAGTCACGGCGGGGATGGGCATGCCCGGCATGTTCGGCCGGTAACAGGGGCTATGAACGGACTCGAGTATCTGGATCGCATCGCGGCGGTTTTCGCCAAGCTGCCCGGGATCGGCCGGCGTTCGGCTGAACGCATGGCCTACCGGTTGGCATGGGAACCCAATGGCATGATGCGTGAACTTGGCGAGGTCCTGCGGGAAGCGCAGGAGAACGTCCGACTGTGTTCCCGCTGCGGCAGCATCACCACGGTTGCGGAGATGCCCTGCCGGCTCTGCGTCAACCCGGCGCGCGACAACACGTTGGTCTGCGTGGTCCAGGACCCTTCCGATATCGTGGCCCTCGAGCGGACCAGCGCCTACAAGGGACGTTACCACGCCCTGATGGGCATTATTTCACCCATGCATGGCGAAGGCCCGGGCGATATCCGGCTGCAGGCCCTGCTCAATCGGGTCGAGGCCGAGGGATTCCAGGAGGTCGTCATGGCGCTGGGTACCGATGTCGAGAGCGAGGCCACCGCCAATTACATTGCCGAACTGCTGAAGAACAAGAA
>JBAXRC010000065.1:0-8348 GCA_037131415.1 bacterium
CCTTGACATCCTGCATCAAAATCATTTCAACTGACATATTCTTTACTCCTATCGGATTTAGCGCAACACACCCATTACCCGGGCGCGTCGAATCGCCCGTGCCACGGCACGCTGCTGCTGGGGCGAAGCACCGGTAAACCGCGCCGGCAGGATCTTGCCCTGCTCGGAGGTGAATTTCCGCAGCAACTCATAGTCGCGCGGATCAATATGCTTCATGCTTTCGATCTGCGGCACGCGCCGCTTCGATACCATTGCCACCTTGTCTTCTCGTTCTCGCATAGCCATAATGTTTATCCCTCTCTAATAAAGTTAAAACGGAAGGTTATCCTCATCGCCCGCGGGAGCCTCTTCCGCAGCCGCCATCGCCTGCCGGGGTGCGGCGGAACGCGCTTCCGGCGCCGACCGCGGTGCACCGCCGGCCGACTCGGCCGAGTCACTATACTCCGCCGAACGCTTCGGTGCGCCGATGAACTGGGTCCGGTCGGCCACCACGCTCAGGCGGTTGTGCTTCACGCCGTCTTTCTCCCACTCATCATACTTCAGGCGGCCTTCCACCAGGAGCGGGGAGCCCTTGGACAGATACTGCCCGCACGCCTCGCCCTGCTTCCCCCACACCACCACGCCCACATAACAGACATCTTCTTTTTCTTCACCGGCGGCAGTCTTGTACTTGTTGCTGATGGCCATCCGCAAATCGGTCACGGCCTTGCCCGAAGGCAGGAAACGCACTTCAGGGTCGCGCGTCAGATTCCCGATCAACAATACCTTGTTCAGACTGGCCATATCAGCATCCGCCTTCCGGAATTAGGCCTTGACCGGAGCCGGCGCCGGCGGGGCGACCAACTTGGGGTCAAAGCGGGTGATCTGGACCCGAAAGATCTCATCCTGAAGATGATACTTCGCGGTCAGGGCCGAAAGCTTTTCCGGCGCGATTTTGAATGTCACCGACATGTAGAATCCGGATTCCTTCTTCTGCATAATCCGGGCAAACGTGCGGCGTCCCAATTCGCGGGTTTCAAGGATCTTTCCGCCCGCCTTGGTGATTTCACCAATCGCCTGAGCGGACAAATCCTTCAGGCGCTCTTCCTGAACCGTTTCGTCAAAAATAAACAAAGCTTCATACATATTCACTGTTTCTCTCCTCCTGCCGTTACATCATTCTCGCCGGCCTTCTTGTCCGGCCGGATATTAAACCGGTTCATGGCGACATCCGCCCCTTGCCCGACGATTGCCAGGACGGCTTCCGCCGCCACGTCCACCGCCTTGCAGGCTTCCGCCCACTCATCACGCCCGAACGCTCCCAGCACATGCCCGACCAGATTCTGCCGGGCACCTCGCCCGATCCCGACTCGGACCCGTCCGTACTCCGGGGTTCCCAGCACCTCGCTGATGGAGGCCAACCCACGGTGGCCACCTGTGCCCCCCAGTTTCCTGATGCGGAGGCTTCCGAGCGGAATATCCGCATCATCCACCACCACCCACAGATCCTGAGCGCCCACCTTGCGGTAGTTCAGCACCGCGCCTACTGCCCGGCCACTGGCGTTCATGAACGTCTGCGGCTGCACCAGGATCAGTTCCTCGCCCGCATGGCGCGCCGATCCGATCCTCGCCTCAAAACCCGAACTGTCCTTCAGTCGACATCCCAGCCGTTCCGCCAGGGTGTCCACCACCATAAATCCCATATTATGCGGCGTTCGCGCGTATTCCGCGCCCGGATTGCCAAGTCCCACGATGACTTTCATGGACACCGCTCCGGACACCAAGAACCCAAATCCAACGCCTGCCCTGATGGCACGCGGGATTACTTCTTGGCGGGCTTCTTCTCCTCTTTCTTCGCCGCATCCTTCGCAGGAGCCGCTCCACCCTTCGCAGGAGCCGCTGCACCCTCGGCGCCAGCCTCTTCCTTCTTCTTGCCAATGACCTCGGGAGCCGCAACCGCTTCAGCGGCGGCTTCCACCTTCTCCTCGCGGGGAGCCACAACGGTCGCCAGAGCCACATCGCCGGGGGTCAGGATCGTGTACTTCTTGTCCAGAACCAGGTCGCGGACCATCATCGTCTTGCCCAGGGCCATGCCCGTGACATCGACGTCGAACGAATCCACGATGTCGGTCGGCAAACACTCGACCTCGATATGCCGCAGCAGATGCTCCAGGATACCGCCCTGCTGGGACACCCCAACCGGCTCGCCCGTGAGTTCGATCACAATCGTCACGCGCATCTTCTTGGTCATCGAGACTTCAAGGAAGTCCGCATGCATCACGGCGCCGTAGACGGCCTCGTGCTGGACTTCACGCAACAGCGCCTTCACGGTCTTGCCGTCCACGTCCAAGTCCACGATCAGGTTTTCACCCGGATTGTGCTTGATCATCGTGTCAAATTCGCGGCTGTTGACCTGAATCGTGCGGGCCCCTTTTTCCCCGTACACATTTGCCGGTGTGAATCCGGTCTTGCGCAATGCCTTCGCGGCGGTCGTGCCGGTGGTTTCGCGCTTGGTCGCAGTCAGTTTGATTTCCTTCGCCATGTTTACCTTTTCCCTTTCGCCTTAACCTAAAGTTTTAAATAACGACGACACCGACTGGTTGTCGTGAATACGAATGATCGCTTCCCCGAGCAATCCCGCCACCGGAAGCACCGTCACGGGGAACCCGTTGGTTTTCACCATCAGGGGCACCGTATCCGTCACCACCAGCTCCTTGATAACCGAGGCCTTCAGCCTCTCGATTCCGACATCCGTCAGCACGGCATGCGAAACCGCTGCAAAAATATTATCGGCCCCGTTCTCCTTGAGGATCCGCGCCGCCGAGGTCAGCGTCCCGGCCGTGGTCGACAGGTCATCCACCAGGACGCAATTGCACCCCTTGACATCGCCAACCATCGTCAGGGCCTCAACATCGCTGGGCCCTTTGCGCTGCTTGGCCACGATCGCCAGTCCGGCCTTGAGGGTTTCGGAATAGGCGTGCGCCATCTTGAGTCCGCCCGTGTCGGGCGAGACCACCACGAGATTGGTCAGCTTCTTGTCGATGAGATACTTGGCAATCACCGGAGCGGCATAGAGGTGATCCACGGGAATATCGAAAAAGCCCTGAAGCTGCTGGGCATGAAGATCCATCGTCAGCACGCGGTTCGTGCCGGCCGCCACCAGAAGATTGGCCACCAGCTTCGCGGTGATCGGGACCCGGGGCTGATCCTTGCGGTCCTGCCGCGCATAGCCGTAAAACGGAAGCACCGCCGTGATGCGGGCCGCCGAGGCGCGGCGCAGCGCATCAATCATGATCAGCAACTCCATGATGTTTTCATTCGGGGGGTGGCAGGTCGGCTGGACCACGAACACATCTTTGCCACGGACATTCTCGAGGATCTTTACCCACGTTTCCCCGTCAGGAAAACGGTTGATATGCGCCTTTCCGAGAGGAATGCCCAGACTGTCGGCAATCGCCTGCGCCAGTTTCGGATGCGCTGTACCTGTAAAAATCTTCATTATACTTCGTTCTCGTTCCGCCTGATGGTTGCCCGACTAGGACTCGAACCTAGACTCTAGCCTCCAAAGGGCCGTGTGCTACCATTACACCATCGGGCAATATCTGCGCGACTCTTGTCCATAACCACGGCCCCGTATCCCGTCTCACGTGAGACTCAATCAACAGGGCCTGATCCTGATCCGCAGCTAGGGCAAACACCGATGCCCCGCTGCCCGACAACAATACACCTGCCGCACCCGCCGATTTGAGCCTTCCGGCCAGCATCGCCAGGAGCGGATATTTAATAAAAACCGGCGCTTCAAGGGAGTTTATGAGGCTGGTACAAGCCAGTCCCAACTCGCCCCTTTCAAGCGCAAAGCGTGCATTGATAAAGGTTTCTTCGGTTGAAGTCAACCCTGATCTAAACCTTCTGTAAACATCACGGGTGGGGACATTAAAACCGGGATTTACGACCACCAGCCACCAGGCTGTTCCCGCTGGCCAGCAACAGGAAACCGGCGTCACCTTCTCCCCCCGCCCCTCCATGCAGACCGCCCTGCCGTAAACCATGGCCGGAATATCGCTCCCCAGTCGAGCCCCTAGAGCCATGAGGCGTTCCACGGGCAAATTCAGGCCCCACAGGGCGTTCAACCCGCTCAAAACCGCGGCGGCATCGGCACTTCCCCCGCCCATTCCCCCGCCAATGGGAATCTCCTTGCGGATCCCGATTCTGACCCCGCGCCGGATTCCCGTCTCTTCCCGCAGAATCTGCGCGGCCCGCGCGGCAAGATTGTCGCCGGAGGCTGGAAGCAGGGAAAGATTTTCTCCGGGCAACCCCGCCACGGTACAGAAGACTTCAATGGCCCCGTCCGTCGGTGTCAGGGTGAGGGTGTCATAAAGGGAGACCGGCACCACGAGGCTGCGAAGCGCATGGTAGCCATCCGTCCGCTTTCCAAACACCTCCAGCGTGAGATTGATCTTGGCCGGGGCATGAACCACCATCGTCCCGTCAGCCAATACTGTCTTTCCGTTTATCATGGTGGGGGCGGAGTTACCAAACCCCGTGACGGGTGTCAACTTTCACGGATTGCCTTGCCCATCGCCTGCACCAGGAAACGAAGCACCGGCTCGGCGGTGATCAGCGGCGGCATGACGTAGATTACCGGACCCAGTGGCCGCAGCAGGATCCCGTTTTCCCTCAGGCGGTCACGAACCCGGATGGCGCGCCGGCTCCCGTCCCCCTCCGGGTTGTCCTCCAGCTCCACCACCCCGATCATTCCCAGCGACCGGACATTGCGGACGCCGGATATCCCGGCCAGGGGAGCAAGCTCTTCGGACAAGACCTTCGCCATCGCCGCGGACTGGGCGACAATGCCCTCCTCCTGGTATACCCGCAGCGTCTCGACCGCCGCCGCCGCCGCAATCGGGTTCCCGGCAAAGGTGTGGCCATGATAGAAGGTGTGGTCTTTCGGCTTGTCCCGGAACGTCTCGAAAATCGGGGCACGCACCACGGTCGCGCTGACAGGCAGGTAGCCCGCCGAAAGGCTTTTCCCCAGGCACACGATGTCCGGCAGAATGCCGGCATGCTCGAACGCGAACATCCGGCCCGTCCGGCCCATGCCCACCGCGATCTCGTCGGCGATCAGGAGCACGCCCTCGTCCTTGCACAGTTTCGCCAGTCGCCGGAGATAGTCGGGATTCTGGATCCGCATCCCGCCCGAACCCTGGCACATCGGCTCAATGATCACCGCCGCCAGTTCATGCGCATGCTCCCGCACGATCAGCCTCATGGTATCGAAGCATTCATTCAGGCAAACCGACTCGGATTCATGGAAGGCGCAGGTCCCGCAACAGGGCGAAGGCGCCTGGAAGACCGGAAAAAGCGCCCCCTTGAACGGCCTGTGGAAATGGTCCAGATACCCGACCGAAACCGCCCCGAGCGTGTCGCCATGATAGGCGAAATCCAGAGACACGAACTTCGTCTTGTCCGCCTCCCCGATATTATACCAGTACTGGAGCGCAATCTTCAGCGCCGCCTCCACCGCGCAGGATCCGTCACTGGCGAACATGACCCGCCGGTCATCGGGGAAAAGGCCCGTGATCATCGCGGCCAGCTCGATGGCGCGGGGATGGGACAGGTTCCCGAGAATGCTGTGCTGAAGCTCCCTCGCCTGCCGCACAATCGCCTCCACAACTCGGGGATGGCCATGCCCGAGATTGCAGGCCCACCAGGAGGAGATGGCATCCAGGTATTTTCGTCCCTCACTGTCATAAAGGAAAGCCCCTTCCCCATGGGTGATCACCGGCAACGGCTTCTCGTCCAGGGCTGAGAATTTTGTGTAGGGATGCCAGACGGACTGGCGATCCATGGCTTGATACGACTGCGTGTCCCGTTCGGAATCCATCATCATCCTCCCTTGTCAATCAACCGCCCTCTTTCGACCAGGCGCCCACAGCTGAAATATACCCCCTCCGCCGCCAGCAACGCTTCCTTGCGCCGGATAGCCACCCCCGCCTGCCTCCCCTGGAATCCCCCGATGGTCAGGTCCGACGCGATCACGCGGTGACAGGGCACCTCCGGGGCAAAGGGATTCTTCTTCAGCGCCTGGCCGACCGCCCGGGGCGAACCACAACCGATGCGAACAGCAATCCCCTTGTAGGTGGAAACCCGGCCCTTCGGAATCCGGGACACGGCGGCATAAACACGTTTCTGGAAATCAGTCACTGCCATCCTGCATCCTTATCACAGCGCGTCATCAAAAACAACCCCGCCCCCGGGCCCCCGGTAATGGGTCAGTGATAGGGGGTGCCCTGCCACCTTGCGTGGCAGGAACCGAACATTTTTGCGACCCGTGGCACAAGGCCACGGGGACGCCACCCCCCTGTAACTGACCCCATACGGCCCCCGGCTCAAAACACTTGAAGGAAAGCGGAAAATTACGCTATTATAAAATCTAAATTTAAAGGAAACAGCATGAAGCCTTCTTACCGTTTACTGGCATTGGCCGTCTTCTCTGGTGCCATTGGCGCCGCGTTATTGCTGTCGTTCTGGCGGCAGAAAAATGAACTGGCCGAACTTCGGGCGTCCAACGCCGAGCTGGCGGCTCGAATTGAACAGAAAGCCTCGGATCCCACCAGTGGATCGACGGGAAAAAATACGGAAACCGAATCCGCGCGCGCCACGGCGAAAGCCAGCACTGTAGCCGCAAGACCCCGGCCCGTAGTGACACCCAGGATGACGACCGACTCGACCAATGAGATGGAAGTGTCCCAGTCGATACCCAAGACGAAGGGTCCCAAGCCGTGGCAGGGGGAAGTCCTCACCATTAACAAGCCTGAGACAAAGGAGACCTTCACCCTGTCAGAAGCCAGCGCGAAACCGGTCGCCGATGGATTGGTCGCCACCATGAAATTCAACTCGACCAGCAACACCCCAATGGAAGAGTTTGCGCTGGTGGTGCGCCTTCCCAAGCGTTCCGATGTCAAGATTTTGAATCTGGAACCTGCTGATCCCGCCACTTTTACAGACGCATCGACCCAAGTGCATCCAAACGGGAAATTTGTGATTTTCAGGGGAACTAGCAAGACCACAGGAAACACAACCTTCAACCTGGCCCTGTCCGGGCCGGAAACCGTGGACGTCAGGGGCACCGGCGGCATGAAGCCTTTTCTGCTACAGGTCGACTCCTCAAGCGCAACCATCCGGGATTACCCGACGAACTGAAGGCTTCCCTCACCCTGCTGCCTTGATGCCTGGATTGCGGGTGGTGTTCATGATGCTCATTTCGGCATCCGTAACCCTGGTGCTGGCGATCCTGTCCTGGCACTTTCTTGAGCGGAGGGAGGGCGCTTGGAATGAAGGGGCTTTAAGTGGGACGGACCAGCCGGCTGGTCCGTCGCTTCCGGATTAATGGCAACCCGTGACTGGTAACCCTGCGCAATCTCTTATTTGCTACGAGATGACAGGCTTCATTCCCCTCCCTCATTCCTCCCGGTCATTCAGTTCATTTTGCAGGCGCGGCCTTCCAACTCGTCCGGGCTTTCTCAAGTTGATCCTTCTTCAAGCCAAACGCCTTCAGCACTCCGAGGGCCATCATTTCATTGCCAGCATCATTCATATGCACGCCATCACCCGTGTAAACATTCCCCTTCTTATTCTTGACGAGGGCAATCCCGGCCTGCATTTCAGCATTGAGATCAGCCAGCAGGCATCTCTTTTCCTTCGCAAGCTTCCGCAGGAATTCGTTATACGCCACCAGCTTCTGGTTATTCCCATTGGGCTGGTCTTCCCCGATCATGGTCGCCGTGAGGATCATCACCTTCACCCCGGCCGCCTGGCATTTTTCCACAATCTTCGTGATGTTCTCCTTGTACTTGTCCAAGGGCACACCATTCGCCCCGTGCCAGACATCATTCACACCGCAGCTCAGCGTCATCCAGTCGGGTTTCTTGCTCAACACATCCCGGTCAAGCCTCGCCAGCATGTCATTGGACTTGTGACCGCTGATACCGGCCGGTATGGCCGTCACCTTCACGCCCGCAGACTCCAACCCCCTGATCACAAGATTCACATAGCCCTTGGGTCCAACCCCGAATTGCGTAATCGAATCCCCCAGGAAGGCGATTTTCTGTCCTTCCTTGACAGGCAACCCCTTCGCCTGTACTTCCGTCACACCAATCATCCCGATCGCCAATACCGCAGCCATGGTCATTTTCCGAACGTCAATCATCCTGCTCATACCCTTTGCATCCTTTCACCGGTTCATTGTTGATTTGATTTCCACAATCGTGGTTTCCTACCAAGCTCCCCATTATTTCAAATTATGGCTTGGGTACACTAGTGTCCGGTCAAAAGTCCAATAATTGCAGCTGTTTCGGAGTTAAAGAATC